>JAHEMV010000318.1 GCA_024643455.1 Cytophagales bacterium | reverse complement strand
GCATGATAAAGTGATGATGCCAGGTACAACAATATCAATGACCCTCCAAAAATATAAGCACTAAAAATCTCCCAGAAGTTATGGTGAAAATACGCTTTTTTGAGCAAGGCTATTGTTCCAATTGCAAACAGGATTACACCGAAAACATGTGTCCAGACATTCGCAATTTCCTGAGAAGAAAGCCTTCTTTTAAATTTATTTCCTGTGGGCAAAAGAATCAGCTTAATAGGTGAATTTTAAAGTTATAAAATTAAATAATATAAGAAAAATACAATTTTATCCATTGCCACATTATTGTCTTAAATAAATAATTGAAGTAAAAAGTTTAAGCTATTGAATATGTGAATGTTAAAATTTTTAGTTAAAAAATGTGGATAACTTATTTTTAAAATATTTGCATAGAAAAACCCTATTAACTACTTTCAAGAACGGTTATTACTTTATCAACATAGTATAGCCAATTTTTTGGTTTTCGTCCGAAACACAAAATACTAAGCAAATATCCGGTCGTCAAAACATAAATTATTTTGCGATAATTTGTGGGAATAATATGGAATAGTACAATTTTTTTTAAAAAATGGTGAAGTGAAAAAATTATTAAAATCTGTTTGAAATGAGCAAGAAAACGTTAAACACAGTGGAAAAGCCTAATGGCGTGGCTAAAGAAGATGCTGAATCTATGAACAAACCTGTAGAGAAGAAGAAAATTGAATTTAAAGAACCAACCAGAGTTGTAAAAAGAGATGGTAGAATTGAAAATTTTGAATCTACCCGAATCGAAGTAGCAATTACAAGATGCTTTAAAGGATTAGGTCGTGAAAATTTTGACGCACAAAAAATCACCAAACAGATCGTAAATATTGTTTCAGCCAAATTCGAACAACCCACTGTCGAGCAGATTCAGGATATTGTAGAGATGGTACTACAAGCTGCCGGTGAGTATGAGGCTGCTAAAAGTTATATACTCTATCGGGCAGAACACGCAAAATTGCGTGAGACCAGACCCGTACCTGATGAAGTCCGCGAAGCTTTTGATGCATCGGACAAATACTTCCCAACACAACTCCAAAAATTCCAGTTTTACGATAAGTACGCAAGATTTACCTATGCGCATGGTCGTAGAGAGACCTGGGTTGAGACTGTAGATAGAGCAGTAGAATACCTGAAAGAACTTTCTGATTATAGACTTCAGCCACTCACTTATCAGCGACTAAGACATGGAATTCTGAATATGAAGATCATGCCCTCTATGAGATTGCTGGCAATGGCAGGCCCTGCTGCCAGACGGAATAATATCAGCATTTACAACTGTTCTTATATGCCAGTAGATAGCATCGATTCATTTGTAGAAGCGATGATCATCTCAATGAGTGGATGCGGTGTTGGATATTCAGTTGAAGCAGAATATATAGAAAAACTCCCAAGAATAAGGAGGCAGAAAAAAGAACAACCAATGCAACATGTTGTCGAAGACTCAACTGAAGGATGGGCAGATGCACTAAGAACAGGCCTTGATACATGGTTTAATGGAAAAGATGTGCATTTCAACTATTCCTTAGTTCGTGGTGCTGGGGCAGTGTTGAGAATTAAGGGAGGAAGAGCATCTGGCCCAGAGCCATTGCGTGTCATGCTTGATTTTGCCAGAGCAAGGATACTAGCTCGCCAGGGGTCAACATTGCGACCTTTAGATGCACATGATATCATGTGTGCTGTTGGTGCTGCCGCTGTATCTGGTGGTGTTCGTAGAACTGCTATGATCGCTCTTTTTGATTATGATGACAAAGAAATGTTGCATTGCAAGGACGGAGACTTCTGGAAAAAGAACAACCAACGATGGAATGCCAACAACTCTTCAGTATGGCCAGACAGGCAAATGAGCCAGGCAGAAATAGCCAATTTCTTATTGAGTATGGTAAATTCTGAACGAGGAGAGCCCGGAATTTTCAATAGAAAGGCAGCTATAAATACCAGGCCAAAAAGAAGAAAATTGGCTCGATTCGGAACCAATCCTTGTGGAGAAATTATTTTGAGGCCATTTCAGTTTTGCAATTTATCCGTTGCTGTAGCTCGCGAAAAAGACACCCTGGAAGACCTCAAAGAAAAAGTGGAATTAGCAGCGATACTTGGAACGATTCAATCAAAAGCTACCCATTTTCCAGGTTTAAGAAAAGAATGGCGAAAGAATTGTGAAGAAGAGCGACTTTTGGGAGTGGACATCAATGGGCAACTGGATTGTCCAGCTGCTCAGGATCCTGAGAACATGAAGATTTTGCGTGATGTAGTAGTTGAAACAAATGAAAAAGTGGCTAAAATAATAGGCATAAGCCCGTCTGCAGCGACAACCTGTGTAAAACCTTCAGGCAACTCGTCTCAGCTACTTAATTGCTCTCCAGGACTTCATTCACGATGGTCTCCATATTATGTGCGAAACGTTAGAGTTGGAGCACATACACCAATCTATCGGGTTCTTGAGAGTGCCGGAGTTCCAATGGATCCTGAAAATGGACAAAACAAAGATAACGCCAGCACTTATGTTATTCACTTCCCTGTGAAATCACCAGAAGCTGCCATCACAAGAGGTGACAGAACTGCACTCGAACAATGTGAATATTGGCTTCAAAACAAATTGAACTATACAGAACATAATCCTAGTGTCACGATCACATATAAGCCTGATGAAGTCCTAGATATTATCAAATGGACCTGGGAAAACCAGGACAAAATTGGAGGAATGACTTTCTTACCTGCTTTTGATGCCTCATTTGATCAAATGCCATATATGGAAATCAGTAAAGAAGAATTTGAAAAACTAAACAGTGAATTCCCTGATATCGATTTTAGTAAAATCTATCGATATGAAGAAGAAGATTTCACTACTGCTGCACAGGAATTAGCCTGCATGGCTGGCAACTGTGATGTATTGTAAATATTAAGATGACTTCTAAGTGAATCCTCTGGGGCTTGTTCTCAGAGGATTTTTTATGATTTCTTCCAAAACCTCGGAATAAGCATCGGAGTTTCCTTTTTATATTCGATGTATTTTGAGCCAAACGATTTGATCAGTTTTTTTTCTTCCAAGTATATCCCCACAATGAAATATACGATGATCAACGAAACAGAAAGGAGTGTACTCCATTTCGGATCAAAAAGAAAATACCCCAAAACAAGTAGAATAGACCCAGAATAGACTGGATGGCGCATTTTGCTCAATAAACCATCCGTTTTGAATTCATCTTCAGGATTTAGACTTCCCAAACCGAGAAAAGCTTTAGTATCATAACTTTTAAAACCAGCCTTGGCAATCACAAAACCCCATCCAGCTAATATTAATCCTGAGAACTTCATAAGTTTGTTAGGAGAAAATACATATTCCGATACGATCAACGATGAATAAATTATGATAACCAATAAGGCGGATGTTGCCAGGATTACATAAAACAAGCGATAAAGCTGTGGTTTTATACCCAGGGAATAGAAAAAATTTTTGACTGAAAAAAGTGCTAATACACTATGTAAAATGAAGTAGGCAATCCAAAGGAACGCGAGCCAAAAATAATCCATATTTGCTGTCAATTTCTTATCTTGGCAATTCTACAAAAATAAATCTATGAAAGCCCTAAATATTGGTATTATCCATGAGGAAAAAATTCCTCAAGATACCAGAACCCCAATTACTCCACTTCAAGCTAAAAATATCAAAGAAACTTATCCTGAGGTTAATATCTTTTGCCAACATAGCAAAAACCGATGTTTTACGGATGAAGAGTACCTGCAGCAAGGTATTGAAATGGTAGCAGACATGACCCATTGCACCATATTATTGGGAGTAAAAGAAGTTAAAATAGAAAGCCTTATGCCAGGAAAGACATACCTATTCTTTTCGCATACCATCAAAAAACAACCGTATAATCGTAAACTGCTAAAAGCTATTGTAGAAAAAAAAATAAGGTTAATTGATTACGAATGTTTGGCTGATGAAAAAGGCAATCGAATAATAGCATTTGGCCGATGGGCCGGGATCGTTGGCGCCTATAATGCCTTGTGGACGTATGGTAAAAAATATGATTCCTTTTCAATGAAAAGAGCCTATCAATGCAAAGATCTTAATCAGGTATTTAATGAATTGAAAAATGTTGATTTACCCCCAATAAAGCTATTAATTACCGGAAATGGACGTGTATCAAAAGGAGGATTGGAAATACTGGAGGCTGCTGGAATCCGAAGAGTGGATCCTGAACAGTATCTTTTTCAACAATTTGATGAACCTGTTTATACTCAAATCGATGTAGATGTTTATACCAAAAGAATCGATAAGCAACCGTTTAGTTTTGACCATTTTTTTAAGCATCCAGATCAATACAAATCCAATTTCAAAACCTTTGCCAAAACGACAGATGTATTAATTATGGCGGCATATTGGGATCCAAAAGCACCACGATTGTTTGAAAAGGATGAGATTAAAGATGAATCATTTAAAATACGTGTAATAGCAGATATTACGTGCGATATCAACGGTTCGGTTCCAACAACAATTAAAGCCACAACAATAGACAATCCGGTATATGATTTTGATCTACAAAAATTCATAGAATTGGAACCATTTTCTGATGAAAAACAACTTTCAGTAATGTCAATTGATAATCTGCCAAACGAATTACCTAGAGATGCCTCCACTTCTTTTGGTGAACAATTGATAAAATCGGTATTACCTGAACTGTTGAAAAGTACAGATCAACCTATTATAAAAAATGCCACAATTGCTGCAGATGGAAAACTTACAAATAAGTTTGAATACTTAAGAGATTATTTGGAAGGATAGTATTTTTGTTTACAATTAGATTTATAAAACCATCCTGATTTTTTTTCATATTATCTGCTATAAATATTTATTATAAGTCTTAAAGAAAGACTAAAATTTATATCTTGTTTTTATATCTTTGCCTTATCGAATAGTATGCAAAAGAAACTTATACTAGATCAAGATCTTCTCGACATTACAATTAGTAGGCTTTGTTATCAACTAATTGAAAACCACGATGATTTTTCAAATTCGGCAATTATAGGATTGCAGCCCAGAGGTAAATTTGTAGCTGATCGCATTAAATCCAGGCTCGAAACGCTCGTAAAAGATAAAGTTAGCATCGGGTATCTTGATACCACTTTTCACCGAGATGATTTCAGGATTCGGGACACACCAAAAAAAGCCAATGAAACGACAATTCCATTTTTTATAGAAGGCAAAAAAATTGTTTTGGTAGATGATGTACTATATACAGGTCGCAGTGTACGCGCAGCTTTAGATGCGATGATATCACTGGGCAGACCTAAAAGTGTAGAATTATTAGTGCTAATTGATCGAAAATATACCCGTGATTTACCAATTCAGCCAAATTATATAGGAAAATCTGTCAATACCATGAAATCTCAACGCGTAATGGTTGAATGGCGTGAACAAGACAGAAAGAAAGATAGTATATGGTTATTCAATAATTTAGATACCTAATGGCTTCACTCAGCGTTCCCCATTTGCTAGGCACCCAAGACCTCACGCTAAATGATTTTGATTTAATTTTCGAAACAGCTGACAATTTTAAAGAAATTATAAACCGGCCGATAAAAAAGGTTCCTTCCTTGCGGGATATTACCATCGCCAATGTTTTTTTCGAAAATTCAACTCGAACACGAATATCATTTGAATTGGCTGAAAAAAGGCTATCTGCTGACATCATCAATTTTTCATCATCCCAAAGCTCAGTAAAGAAAGGTGAAACCCTTCTGGATACTGTAAATAATATTTTGGCTATGAAAGTGGATATGATTGTGATCCGTCATGCAAGTCCGGGAGCACCACATTTTCTTTCAAAACACATCGATGCTAAAATTATCAATGCAGGGGATGGTACACATGAACACCCAACCCAGGCACTATTGGATGCATTTTCAATTCGTTCACGATTTAAAAAATTAAAGGGAGTGAAAGTTGCCATTATTGGAGATATTTTGCATTCCAGGGTAGCACTTTCAAACATATTCGCATTAAATAAATTAGGAGCTGAAGTGATGGTATGCGGACCTAATACGTTATTGCCAAGATATATCAAATCACTCGGTGTTAAGGTAGAGTTGGATGTATTCAAAGCACTGCAATGGTGCGATGTCGCCAATGTCCTTAGGATTCAATTGGAACGACAACAAATCAAATATTTTCCATCACTCAGAGAATATTCCCTCTATTATGGAATAAACAAAAAAATGCTCGATCGGCTTGATAAAGAGATTATGATCATGCACCCGGGGCCTATAAACCGTGGAGTGGAATTAAACAGCGATGTAGCCGACTCTGAACATTCGATCATTCTTAACCAGGTAGAAAATGGAGTTGCCATCAGAATGGCAGT
>JAHEMV010000317.1 GCA_024643455.1 Cytophagales bacterium | reverse complement strand
AGAACCAGTACGACGCATGAAAGAAATTGTTGATGCCGGACTTATTGGTGATGTTACACAAGTGTATGCATGGACAGATAGGCCTGTTTGGCCGCAGGGCATTCCGTCTCCGACTGGGAAATACGAAATTCCAAAAGAACTCGATTGGGACTTGTGGCTCGGACCTGCGACACCAATTGATTTCAATCCAGCGTATCTGCCGTTCAACTGGCGGGGATGGTGGAAATTCGGTACTGGTGCATTAGGCGATATGGGATGTCACATTATGGATCCTGTATTTCGAATTCTACCGATTGATTTTCCTTCAGATGTAGAATGTAGCGTCACTACCAATTGGTCTGGATTTTTTGAAGTGGCCAATTTTTCTGATAGTTGTCCTGCTTCTTCAATTATTCATCTCAATTTCCCTCGAACAGATGGAAAAGGAGCTATTAAACTCACCTGGATGGATGGTGGTTTACGCCCAGAAACTCCAGAAGAGGTATTGCCTTCTGATGACCTTGGTGATATGAGTAATGGGGTAATTTTTGAGGGGACCAAAGGAAAGATGATTGGGAATTATTCCAAACCACCTTTATTGCTCCCGACTAATCGAATGGATGAAGTTAAAGAATTGCCTAAAACGTTGAAACGCGTGCCGAAAGGTCATTACGTAGATTGGGTGGATGCTTGCATAGCTGGTTATGGAAATCATGAGGTTAGTTCACCTTTTGAATATGCTGGACCTTTTACCGAAGCAGTCATCATGGGCAATCTGGCCATCAGAAGCTATCAACTAACTGGAAAGAAAAACGATTATCCTGGTAGAAAAAAATTGTATTGGGATGCCAAAAATATGAAAATCACCAACTTCGATGAGGCCAATGCCTTTGTTATGAGTGATTTCAGAAAAGGTTGGGAGATGTAACTCATTATAACGAGGCAAGGGTCATTGGAGATTCTTGCCTTTTTTTAAAAAATATAGGAGATTGGAAAATTAACGCGTCCAACTTTAAACCTGTCTTAGTTTTTAAACTTCCTCATCTACAATATGCCTTATCTGTTTAAGGACAAGTTCCAACTCCTGGATACTATCTTCCAGCCGTACAATAACTTCCTTATCATTTTCTGTATGGTTCTCGGTCATATTCAAAAGCTGAAACAAACCCTGAATTCTGCAGAATGGTGCCCGCAGCAAATGTGCATTGTAAAAAGCGTATCCCCTCAACTTTTCATTCTGTTCAGCCAGTTTAAGCGTCCTTTCTGAAACCATCTTTCCCAGGTCTTTATTTAATCGGTTCAATTCCTCCTTTTGGCTTTCGATCACTATTTTTGAATTATTAATCTTTTTAATGTAATCTTCAATCACAATCAAGGTGTAAAACACCACCAGATTGAACAATAGCCAATACAATACATTATCTAGCAGGAAATACTTATCATATATGATTTCGTTTGGATCTGTTCCGGGTACAACGAAAAAGGCTAGTATATCAGCAGAAAAAAATAAAGTGACAAAATTAAATGCCAGGAAACTCCAAAAAATCCAGGCTTCTTTCCTGTGGGAAAACATTAACTGTATTAATACGGAATGAAAAACAATGCCCATAGGGAAAGCGACATAGTAATCAATCGGAGTCTCTAATAATAATAATGGGATAATATGAAGCAAAAATGGCCACTGTACTATAAATAGAACTCTGCTAATTGTGGTAAACCCCCATTTGTTTAAAAACAAACATAGAAAGCAAATTAAAATGACTATAGGAACTATAAGTTGATCAAACCTTAATAGATATATCGGTTGTAGAAAGGATTCATAGTCGATTGCCATGAAAAAAAAATAAACAATAGGAAGTGAAATAAAAACAACATTAGAAAATGCAATTTTTCTTGTTATGTCTTCCGCTACATCAGTGGATATGCCAAGCTTATTTAGATCAAAAATCCACCTGAACATTTTCTTAGGCATGGTAATGAATAACTTATTATTTTCTTCAACTGTGCTTGCAATATAAATTATTTCAAATATAATCAAGTTAAGTATGATGGTTTGATTAAGTTTTTTTGAAATAATAATTGCCGTTTTACCTAAAATTAAATTTTACTCAGTTATAAGTTACTGAGCGTAGCATGATCACCAAACAACAACCCTCATTATGAAGGCAATCATAAGGCCACTTTTTGAAGAAGTGATTTGGTGTATTTTAAATCCAACAATCAGGATTCGATATTTTAAAATGGCAGAAAATTGGCATAAGAAAGTTCTTACTAATTATGATTATTTAATTTCTCTTGTGAATCAAATTAATCCCCAAAACCAAACAATTCTTTCCATTTTCTGTTGTACTTTTGCGCTAGTTTATAATAAATCTAAATAACAATAGGATTTAATGAGTAAGGATAACCAGATATTAGAAGAATTAACTTCCTCGGAATATAAATATGGTTTTGAAACATTAATCGAAAATGATTCAGCCCCAAAAGGAATAAATGAGGACATTATCCGGTTTATTTCTGCAAAAAAGGAAGAGCCGGAATGGATGTTGGAATTGCGATTGAAAGCCTATCGCCATTGGATTACTCTTGAAGAGCCCACCTGGCCAAACGTGCATTATCCAAAAATCAATTTTCAGGATATTATTTATTATTCAGCACCAAAACCTAGAAAAGAATTGCAAAGTCTGGATGAAGTTGATCCTGAATTATTAGAAACATTCAAAAAATTAGGGATTTCGTTAGAAGAACAAAAAAGATTATCAGGAGTAGCAGTAGATGCAGTCATTGACAGCGTATCCGTAAAAACAACTTTTAAAAAGACACTAGGAGAATTGGGAATAATATTTTGCTCTTTTAGTGAAGCCGTACGTGAACATCCCGATTTGATCAAGAAATACCTGGGTTCTGTTGTGCCAATGACGGACAATTATTATGCAACATTAAATTCAGCTGTTTTCACAGACGGTTCATTTTGTTACATTCCAAAAGGTGTACGATGCCCTATGGAATTATCAACCTATTTCAGGATTAACGCATCCGGAACTGGTCAGTTTGAACGAACCCTGATTGTAGCAGATGAAGGATCGTACGTGAGTTATTTGGAAGGTTGCACAGCCCCTCAACGCGATGAAAATCAACTGCATGCTGCAGTAGTGGAAATTTATACTGAAACCAATGCAGAAGTAAAATATTCGACCGTTCAAAACTGGTATCCCGGCAGTAAAGAAGGGAAAGGCGGGATTTATAATTTCGTAACAAAAAGAGGTTTGTGTAAAGGAAATAATTCAAAAATCTCCTGGACTCAAGTGGAAACCGGTTCGGCGATTACCTGGAAGTATCCCAGTTGTATCCTGAAAGGAGACAATTCGGTTGGCGAATTTTACTCAGTAGCCGTAACCAATAATTACCAACAGGCAGATACAGGAAGTAAAATGATTCACCTTGGGAAAAACACGAATAGCACAATAATTTCTAAAGGTATCTCAGCCGGGAAAAGTCAGAATAGCTATAGAGGATTGGTAAAAATCCATAAAAGAGCTGAAAATGCGAGGAATTTTTCCCAGTGTGACTCCTTATTGATGGGTGATAAATGCGGTGCACATACATTCCCTTATATCGAAATAGACAATAGTTCTGCCAAGGTGGAGCATGAGGCCACAACCTCTAAGATAGGTGAAGATCAGATTTTTTATTGCAATCAGCGGGGAATTGATACTGAAAATGCCGTTGCACTTATTGTTAACGGTTATGCAAAAGAAGTTTTAAACAAACTGCCCATGGAATTTGCCGTTGAAGCACAAAAACTTTTAGCACTTACATTAGAAGGAAGTGTTGGATAAAACACAAAAACATAAAATAGTTCATGTTAAAGATTAAAAATTTACACGCGTCCGTAGCAGGTCAGCAAATATTAAAGGGAATCAACCTGGAGATAAAAGCAGGAGAAGTACATGCCATCATGGGACCTAATGGTTCCGGGAAGAGTACACTTGCTTCAGTATTGGCAGGTAGGGAAGAATATGAAGTCACAGAAGGTGAAGTGGAATTTCTTGGAAAAAATATACTTGATCTTTCTCCAGAAGATCGGGCCAGGGAAGGATTATTTCTGGCTTTTCAATACCCGGTCGAGATCCCAGGTGTAAGTTCAAATAATTTTTTACGGACCGCTTTAAATCAAATCCGACAATATAAAGGCCTTGAACCCATGGATGCAGTACATTTTCTCAAAAGGATGAAAGAGAAGATGTCTCTAGTGGAAATTGATCAGAAACTAATCAATCGATCCCTCAACGAGGGTTTTTCAGGTGGAGAGAAAAAAAGAAATGAAATCTTTCAAATGGCCATGCTCGAACCAAAACTTGCCATCCTCGATGAAACGGATTCTGGTCTTGACATTGATGCACTTCGCATCGTAGCCAACGGAGTAAATAAACTAAAATCAAAAGACAACGCAACCATCGTTGTCACCCACTATCAACGCTTGTTAGACTACATCGTACCCGATTTTGTTCATGTTCTTTATAAAGGAAGAATTGTGAAATCAGGTGACAAAAGCCTTGCTATGGAGTTGGAGGACAAAGGATACGATTGGATTAAAGTCGATGTGGATGGAGTTGTTTCTTAATTTTTAGCTGCAAATAAAAAATGATTGATCAGTTAATAGATAGTTTTAAAAAATTCGAATTGCAGCTAAATGGTGCCAGTAAAAATTCCTGGCATCAAATTAGAAAAAAGGCAATGGAAAGTTTTTCTGAAAAAGGACTTCCAAAAGCCAAGAATGAAGAATATCGATATACCCAGCTTGGCCGAATTTTAGATAAGAAATTTCAATTCTCCGATCTTTCAATGGTTGGCAGGGATTCCATTCATGGGGAAAATATACTTTTTCATGATGCAGACGCATATCATATTTACATAAACAACGGTATTGTTGATAAGGAAATCAATTCTAGCCTTATTGCCAATGGTTTAATAATCCTGACACTTCAGGAGGCCTTAGGCAAATATCCGAAAGATATAGAAGCTCATTTGGGCAATTATTCCAATAAAAATAATGACGCATTTGCGGAGCTAAATACTATTTTCTCTTACGAAGGTGTTTTTATCAAAGTTGAAAAGAACGCTAATATAGACAAGCCAATATTATTACATTATAGTGGTACTGATCATTTAAATCAATCCATTTACCAATCCAGAAACCTTATAATCGTAGAATCTGGGGCTCAGGTTGAAATAATCGAATCTTATTCTTCCTTTGAAAAAGAAGAGTATTTTTCAAATCACGTATCCGAGATAGTTGTTGAGGCAAATGCACACTTCAATTATTATAAGCTTCAAAATCAGAGTAATAAAACGTATCATGTTGACAATACCTATATTGCGCAGGAAAAGGACAGCGTAGTTACATCGTATATTTTTACGCTAGAAGGAAAAATTATCCGCAATAATTTAAATTTCGCCCTGGAAGATCAAAATTGTGAGACCCATTTGTTTGGATTGTACGTTGCCCATGGTGATAATCATATCGATAATCATACAGTCGTAAACCACAAATTTGCAAATTGTTTCAGCAATCAAATTTACAAAGGCATTTTGGATGATACAGCTAAGGCGGTATTCAATGGGAAAATATTTGTGCAACCCGATGCACAAAAAACCAATGCCTTTCAATCGAATAAAAATATTTTGTTAACGGATACAGCATCGATGAATTCAAAACCACAATTGGAGATTTGGGCTGATGATGTGAAATGTTCTCATGGCTGTACGACAGGCCAACTGGATGAAGAACAACTCTTTTATTTGAGATCAAGGGGAATCAGCAAATCCAGTGCACGAGGCATGCTTTTGCATGCATTTGTTGATGACGTGCTGGATAAAATAAAAATCGATTTTCTTCATGATTTCGTTGCTAATGAAATGAACAATCGTTTGGATTAGAATTTATGACTCAGACTACTGAAAATATAGAAACCAGTTATGATGTTCATGCATTGAGATCATCATTTCCCATCCTTGATCAGCAAGTCAATGGCAAGAAACTGATCTATTTTGATAATGCTGCCACCACGCAAAAACCAGATGTGGTTATCAATGCACTTTCAGATTATTACCAAAATTACAACGCTAATATTCACCGGGGTTTACATTCCTTAGCTGAAAAAGCTACTGCAGCATATGAACAAACCCGACTGACAGTTCAGCAGTTTTTGAATGCAAATGAAGTTGAGGAAATAATCTTCACATCAGGAACAACTGACAGTATCAATTTAGTATCGAATGCATACGGGAGAAAATTTCTTAATGAAGGAGATGAAGTTATCATTTCAGAACTCGAACATCACTCCAATATTGTGCCCTGGCAACTTATATGTGAAGAAAAAGGAGCCGTTTTGAAAGTCATCCCGATAGATGAAAAAGGTGATCTAATT
>JAHEMV010000012.1 GCA_024643455.1 Cytophagales bacterium | reverse complement strand
TATCGGGCAACAGCAGCAATTCGTCCTGTGAAATGGCTATGCTTCAACCTGATTGCTGCAAATTTATTTGCTGAGTGGTTGGTAATACAAAGTAAAACTACAGAAACATTGCCAGGCTCCAGGTTCTCCCAAAATCCGGAATCTGTGGCATCGCCAATAATAACATTGCGTCGTTCTTTTTTATGCGAAAGCACTACATTGTAGTTGGCATCCAACCCCAAAACTTTTTTACCAAACCTGGAAGCCATATAATCATAGGACATTGTCCCCAATTTATTCATCCCAAAGATGAGAATATCAGCACCTTCAGTTTTTATTGGTCGGTCATCAGCAAGCCGCTTTTTATGTTCGAAATGCATCAGAAATTTTTCAAATTTGGAGAAATACACATAAGAATTCAAAGGTGACGAAATCAAAAAGGACAGCGAAACCGTAATGGAAAAAATGAGCAACCAATCTGCACTCAATAAATTTGCCGATACAGCCACACTGGCAACGATCAAGGCAAATTCACTGTAATTTGACAGACTCAATGCTATCCAAAATGAAGTTCGTGCTCTTAAGTGAAATCGGGTAAGTATCCAGAAATATAAAAAACTTTTAGCCGGAATGAGCAAGATGAATACTATAGAAACGCCAAACATCCACCATTCTGGTTGTCCCGTCAGACCTATGCTAAGAAAAAAGGCGACCAAAAAGAATTCTTTGAAGTATAACAGGCTTTTGGACATCTCTTCAGATTTCTGGCTATTCGCTACAATCAATCCTGCAACAAGAGCTCCCAGGTCTGGTTTTATCCCAAGACTTGAAAACAATTCTGCTCCGCCAAGTGCAAGTAAAAAACCAAATAAAACCATCATTTCACCATGGCCGGCACGGTTCATCAACCAAAGCAAAGGCTTACGTAAAAGAGGAAATCCAAGTAACAAAACAGCCCACATTGAAGGGAATGTCCCTTTGGAAATTGTTAAAAAAATAACAGCCAGAATATCCTGAATAATCAAAATCGAAACAGCAGTTCTGCCCTGTAAACTTTGCATTTCTCCTTTCTCTTCGAGGACTTTAACAGCAAAGACAGTACTGGAAAAACTTAGAGCAAAAGCAATTACAACGATAACCCGGATCGTCATAGCATCAAAATATGAAATGCTAAAAAATGCCAATACAACCATGACCAGGCTAAACAGTACCACCGTTATAACCATGTGGCTGATTCCCCCACGCCATACATGTTTTCTGATAAGGCTGCGGATATTGAGTTTTAGTCCGATGGTAAACAGCAGTAATAAAATCCCCAGATCAGATATTTGCTCAATGGTATCATTGCTCTCGATACCCATTGAATGAAGTACGAATCCTGCCACGAGAAATCCTAGCATGGGCGGAAGACCAAACAGTCGCATCAGAAAACCGAGCACAAACGCAACAACTAAGGGAAGCAGAACCATGGAATTAAATCATTAATTTGATCGGTGAAATTATGAAAACGATTTAAATTGTTAACGCAATTATTTTTATGAAATTAATCAGTATAAAAACGAATCAGGCTATAATTTTACCACTAGATATAAAATATAATTCTAAGCTAAGTTCAGTTCTATTTAAATATTTCATTAAAAAACATCGAAGAACCATCATTTTACTATAGCAATTACGCTATTTTTGCATAAACGCTTACCATCAGCAAATCCGATTTCATGTCAATAAAAGTCGCCATCAGGCATCTCACCAGTTATAAATACGAACGTCATATTGAGGTATCCCCCCAGGTTATCAGGCTACGACCGGCGCCGCATTCGAGAACTCAGATCAAAGGATATACGCTCAATATCAAACCTGAAAATCATTTTATTAACTGGCAACAGGATCCATTTGGCAACTATCTGGCAAGGATTGTTTTTCCCGATAAAATAGATCATTTTGAAGTTGATGTTGAAGTAATCGCCGAAATGGTGGTGATCAATCCATTTGATTTTTTTATAGAAGAATATGCTGCCAAACCTGGATTTGATTATGAGCCTTCACTCAAACAACAGCTAAGCCCGTACCTGGAAATAAAAGAACGTGATGACTTATTACTGGGTCTGGTTAAAAAAGGGAAATCAATTTTGACTCCAGATATGAATATGGTCGATTACCTGGTTGCCCTCAATCAATTGGTGTACAATCAACTTTCGTACAACATTCGTATGGAAGCTGGTGTACAATCCTGCGAGGAAACCCTTAAAATCAAATCGGGTTCGTGCAGGGATTTTACCTGGCTTTTGGTGCAATTGTTACGGCATCTTGGATTGGCATCACGGTTTACTTCAGGATACCTGGTTCAGCTCAAGGCAGACACAAAATCACTTGAAGGTCCTTCCGGCCCTGAAGAAGATTTTACAGATCTTCATGCCTGGGCGGAAGTATATATTCCCGGAGCCGGATGGATTGGATTAGATTCTACATCAGGTTTGTTTGCAGGTGAAGGTCATATTCCGTTAGCGTGCACTCCAAATCCAGATAGTGCAGCACCTATTTCCGGTTCATCAGAATCTGTAAAGACGGAATTTCATTTTGAAAATACTGTTACCAGAATAGTTGAAAAGCCAAGGGTCACCAAGCCTTATTCCGATGAACAATGGAAAAACATTATCGCGGTGGGAGATCAGGTTGACCTTGAATTTATAGAAAATGACGTTCGACTTACCATGGGAGGTGAGCCTACTTTCGTCGCTGTGGACAATCAGGATGCAGCGGAGTGGAATTCGGCAGCGGATGGTGAACACAAGCGAAAGCTTGCCAATCAACTCTTTCATAAACTGAAAGACGAATTCGGACATGGTGCTTTGATGCAATATGGGCAAGGAAAATGGTATCCCGGAGAACCGCTCCCTCGATGGAAACTTGGCTGTTATTGGAGAAAGGACGGACTGCCTATGTGGAATAATGACAAACTCATGGCAGATCTTTCTCATGATTATAAACTGAAAATAGAAGATGCAAAGCGGTTTATTGATAAGCTTGTCATTTCACTCAACCTGAATCCAGCGAATATTCACCCGGCATACGAAGACCCATTCTATTTTGTATGGGAAGAAAGCAGCATTCCAATCGATGTTGATCCTTTAAAGCTGGACTTGAAATCACCACTTGAACGACAAAGACTGGCTGAACTACTTCAAAATGGCATGAATGAACCAGTTGGATTTTCCATTCCAATACAATGGGATTTCGAATTGGAAAGCTGGCAAAGTTGTTTGTGGAAATTCCGTAGAAAAAATTTATTCCTTGTTCCTGGCAATTCACCGCTTGGATTGAGATTGCCTTTAAAATCCATTCAATCTTATGATCCGGAAAAAGCACCGGAAAGGCCTGAACGAAGTCTTTTCGAGGAGGTCGGTCCTTTACCATATAATGAAGATAACAAGGATGATGCAAGTAGGACAAATGCAATCAACAACAGCAAGGAGATATTTATCACCAGTTTTTCTGTAGAAATACGTGCAGGTAAATTATTCATTTTCCTACCGCCGGTTACTCATTTTGAGCACTACTTAAACCTGGTGAATTCAATTGAGCAGGTTGCAGAAGAACTGAATATACCGGTATTGATTGAAGGCTATGATCCCCCAGCAGATAATCGTATTCAAAAATTTCAGATCACACCTGATCCAGGGGTTATTGAAGTCAATATTCATCCAGCCAACAGTTGGAAAGAAATGCTACAGAACTATGAGATCCTGTATCAAAAAGCTGCTGAAACAAAGTTAACCACGGAAAAATTTAACCTGGATGGCAAACATACAGGAACAGGAGGAGGAAACCATGTTACGCTTGGAGGAGCATCTCCATCAGACAGTCCATTATTGCGCAGACCGGATGTGCTTAAAAGTTTCATCTCCTATTGGCAACATCATCCTTCGCTATCCTATTTGTTTTCTACCCAATTTATTGGCCCAACCAGCCAGGCACCACGAGTTGATGAGGGAAGAGATGAAATATTGTATGAACTGGAGTTGGCTTTTCAACAGATTCCGGATCTGAAAGAAAATGAAGTGCCCTTCTGGCTGGTTGATCGAATATTCCGCCATCTGTTAGTCGATATCACAGGAAACACACATCGGGCAGAGTTTTGTATTGATAAATTATATTCGCCGGATTCATCTAGTGGCCGTCTGGGTATCCTGGAGTTTCGTGGATTTGACATGCCACCTCATTATCGCATGAGTATGGTACAATTTGTTCTGATAAGGTCTTTGCTAGCCTGGTTCTGGAAAAAACCATACACCCATCCTTTAGTCAGGTGGGGTACGGCGCTACACGACCGGTTTTTACTTCCGCATTACAGTTACAAAGATCTGGGTGAAGTAGTAAATGACCTGAAACGGGCAGGATATGAATTCCATCTCGATTGGTTTGATCCATTCTTTGCATTCCGTTTTCCATTTTTGGGAGAGCTGCAAGTCGATGATATTCATATTGAAATAAAAATGGCCATTGAGCCCTGGCATGTACTAGGAGAGGAAATGTCGAGCACAGGTACTGCACGTTTTGTGGATTCATCTTTGGAACGCATCCAGGTAAAAGTTACTGGACTTACGGATTCACGCTATCAATTGATTTGCAATGGCTGTCGAATTCCATTAAAAAATACAGGAGTCCAGGGAGAATATGTTGCAGGTATTCGGTATCGGGCATGGCAACCTCCTTCTGCATTGCATCCTACCATTGGCACTGATACGCCTTTGATAATTGATCTGTTCGATACCTGGTCCAATAAATCTGTAGCAGCATGTCAATACCATGTTGCACATCCGGGAGGAAGAAGCTATGAAACTTTTCCAGTTAATAGTTACGAAGCTGAATCGCGGAGAATTTCCAGATTTTTTGATTTCGGACATTCCATTAATCTTGTGGAACCAACTGTTGTTCCTCAGCAAACGGCTGGAAGATTTGTGACCAAAGTTAATATTTTGAGTCAATATGATTTAACGGGTGAAGATGTAAATCCCGATTATCCTTATACCATGGATTTAAGACGATATAAAGTGAAAAAGAAATTATGATGAATGAACATTCTCTAATTGCAGAGGATATGATATCTTCTTACCTCGCTGAAAGGACACAAAATAATTCTCCTTTTTTTGATGAGCTTGTTGCTTCAGATGGCACCATTTTTCCACATTGGCAAAAGCTGGTTGAAAGTTATAATCGACTAGGTAATGAGAAAATGAATCAGCGTGAGCGCGAGGTTGCTCATCAGCTCAGAGAAAATGGCGTAACCTACAACGTTTATGGTGATCCTAATGGTATGAATCGCCCCTGGATACTTGATCCGGTACCTATGGTTTTTAGTGAAGAAAACTGGCAAATCATTGAAAAAGGGCTCATACAAAGGACAACGCTGCTCAACCATTTGCTAAGTGATATTTACGGAAGTCGCGAGCTGATCCGTTCCGGTCATATTCCATTCGAATTGATCTATAATCATAAGGGATTTCTGAGACAAATGGATAAAGTGAAAATCCCTGGTGAGCAACAACTGATTCACTATTCAGCTGACCTGGCTCGTGGACCTAATGGTAAAATGTGGGTGCTCCACGACCGGGTTGATGCTCCCTCCGGTGCGGGATATACCTTTGAAAATCGGGTTGCTATGACCCGTGTATTTCCTGAGATAATCCGTGAAAACCGAATTCGTAAAATCACCACATACTATCAGACCTTAAAAAACACGCTAGTTGATCTGGCCTGGCAAAATAAGGAAGACCCCCGGATTGTGTTTCTAACACCTGGTACAGGCAATGAAACCTATTTTGAACACGCCTATCTTTCATCTTTTATGGGCTTTACACTGGTCACCGGGGCAGACCTGACAGTAAGCGATGGGTACGTATGGCTAAAAACCATAAAAGGTCTTGAAAAAGTAGATGTAATTGTACGTCGTGTCGATGATATATTTTGTGATCCACTTGAATTTCAAATGGAATCACACCTTGGTGTGGTAGGTCTAATGGAATCCGTGCGACAAAATAAAGTAATGATTATCAATCCGCTTGGCTGTCGCGTACTGGAAAACCCAGGCCTGATGGCTTTTCTGCCAAAACTTTGTCAGCATATTTTGGGAGAAGACCTTATTTTGCCTTCAGTAGCAACCTGGTGGTGTGGTCAGGATAAGGAAAAAGAATATGTACTGGATAATGTACATATGTTGATCATCCGGAAAATCTATCGAAACAATACCAACAGATCGATCTACGGCCCTAACCTAACAGAACAACAAATAACTGAACTTAAGGATGAAATAAACACAAGACCATATCTGTATGTAGCACAGGAAATGGTCAATTTTTCCACTACACCTTCGTACATCAATGGGAAACTAGAAGCGAGAAATGCTGTATTCCGCAGTTATGTTGTAGCAAATTCTATTGATAAATCCTACTATGTGATGCCTGGAGGTATGTCTCGAAGCTCAGCCAAAGCAGGTGTGTTTATTGTATCCAATCAGTCAGGAGGTATAAGCAAAGACACCTGGGTTTTGGGCCAATCTACCAGATCTAGTGTCGATTTATCTACAACTATAATAAAGCAAACAGATAGCGTACTGCCAAGTCGTACGGCAGAAAATCTTTTCTGGCTCGGACGGTATGTTGAGCGATCTATTTTCCTGGTAAGGCTTCTTAGAATCATCCTGAAAAAATACAATGAGACTGAAGATAATTTGCATCCTGAACGTGATACAATATTGACTACTTTTCTAAAGGCTTTATCTAATATCACACTCACACTGCCTGGCTTTACGGACAAAAAGATTCTTCAAAATCCAGAAAAAGAGCTAATTTCTGTGATTACCGACACGCAAAGAATTGGCTCATTTAACCATTCCCTGCAGTCTTTTCTGCGAAACGGGTATTCAGTTAGAGATCGTCTTGGTTTGGATATCTGGAGAATTCTGGATAGTATTTCTGAAGAAGGAAATTCGCTTAAAAATAATAATCAGCTCAATGCTATCAACTATTCCATGGATAACATGATCGTAAAACTCATGGCTTTTCATGGATTAAGTGTCGATACGATGACCAGGGAACCTTCATGGAATATGCTCAGCATTGGACGTTATGTCGAATCTTCCACAAAGACATGTGCCATATTGAGGCATATCCTGGCACAACAACATGAGTCTGATACAGAGAAATCTTTGCTGGAATATGTACTGATTAATAATGAAAGTCTGATTACCTACCGATATAAATACAGATCCACACTTGAAATTTCAAGTGTTTTAACCTTATTGCTAATCAATGAATTGAATCCGCGCTCTGTCGCATATCAGATTGCGCAAATTGATAAGCAGGCAGAACGTTTACCAATGACCACAAATCAATACCTGGATCCAATTCGAAAAAAGCTACTGGAAGCTACCACCATGGTACGTTTGTGCGATCCGAAGGTACTTGCTCAGAGCGATGAAAAAACCGGACAACGCAAAGAACTCATTCATTTTCTCGACAAGGTTACCCAGCTTCTAAGTGAAGTTTCCGGTATGATCATCAATCAATATTTCAATCATACAGAAAGTCAGTATGGTTTTGTAACCACAAAAATCCCAGAAATATGAGATATGAGGTAACCCATAAAACGAAATACGTCTATCAATCTCCTGCCTCATTATGTCATAACATTGTGTATCAATGGCCGGCAAATTTTCCCTTTCAAGAGGTGGATGATTATCATTATTCCATATTGCCGGAACCGAATTTCCTGGTAAAAAGACAGGATTTTTTTGAAAATCAATACCTGTATTTTTCAGTACAAAAAACACATAAAGAGCTGGTTGTGCAAAGCACAAGTCAAATTACCATTCATAAACCAGAATGGATTGATTTACATCCTGCAGCTACCCCTCCATGGGAAACAGTAGTAAAATTGCTACAGAATACCGAAACATCAAATGACACAAAACAGTTTTACCTGGAGTCGACTTATGTTACGTATGTCAAAGGAATTCGTGCATATGCGTTGCAATCCTTTACTCCCAACCGCCCTATCATGGAGGCGATGCTAGATTTGAATACACGAATCAACCAAGATTTTAAGTTCACGCCAGGTTTTACGGAAATCAGTACGCCGCTGGAAGACGTCTTCAAATATAAAAAGGGAGTATGCCAGGATTATGCACATTTCGGACTAGCCTGTGTGCGATCCATCGGATTGGCGGGTAGATATATGAGTGGCTACATTGAGACCTTTCCCCCTCCGGGAAAACCAAAGCTTGTTGGAGCTGATGCATCGCATGCCTGGATGGCATTATATATCCCGGAAATTGGCTGGGTAGAATTTGATTCTACAAACAATCTGCTGGTAAGCGATCAGCATATCCGTGTGGCTACCGGACGTGATTTTGCCGATGTGGTGCCTCTTAAAGGAATTGTGTATTCCGGTGGTGGACAGAAAATGATCGTGACAGTGGATGTAAAGCAACTAAAGGATCAACTTTTTGCGCAGCATGAGAATGGATTTTAATTGAGAATAATTGACTTTGTTTTGATCAATGGATTTGAGAATCTGAAGGAGAAAAAAAACCAAAACCTGAGAGATTTTCAATTGAAAGTTGAGTATACCTTAACCATTTTTACAACTTAAAACGATTAGATTTTAGGAGATAAAGTAAGATTTAGCTTTGGGGAAGGCATCCATGGTAAATTCTAATGGATAATTAATAAGGGTATCTTAATTCTATGTCTTACTGCATCAACTGTTGTCCCAAATATAAGGTCTTTAAATCCTTTATGCCCATGAACTCCCATCACCAATAAGTCGATATCCAGTTTTGAAATAATTTTTGTTATTTCTGATGCAGCATTTCCAAAGCCGATTTTTATATCAACATTATACCCTAACTCCTTCAGTGTGTTCTGATATTTGACCAAACTATCATGGTCTATCTGCGTTTCATAATCCATTGTATTTTTACCTAAATAACGGGCTGCAGCACTTTCCACCACATGTATAAAGGTGTACTTGGCCAACTTGCCACCTTGATTTAACGCGCTTTTTATTATTTGTTGATCATGGCCAGAAAAATCAATAGCCATGGCAATATGTTTATAGCTTATGGAATCAATTTTGGCAAAATCGACAGCCTGACCATGTGGCAATTGTGTTCTTTTTTTATGAACCGATGAGACAAATGGATGAATAAGGACATACAATAAAAGGGCAAAGCAAGCCAAAGCAATAGGAATGACTATGGCGTAAATAAAAATTTTATATTCTCCGGAAGATCCTATCCATCCTGATATTTCATCAATTACGAGGTGAATATTCAGGTAAACGATGATTGCTGCACTAACCCATGCCAGAATCTTCACCCAAGTCTTGATAGCGAATTCATTCATCATTTTTTTATCAGAATTAAAATGAATAAGTGGAATAACGGCAAATCCCAATTGCAGGCTTAAGATGACCTGACTTAATATCAACAAGCTCCCTAAAGCTTCATTGCCAAAATACATTATAGTAAATAATGCAGGAATTATAGCTAACAAACGTGAAATCAATCTTCTCAGCCAGGGTTGTATCCTCAGGTTTAGGTGACCTTCCATTACAATTTGGCCGGCCAAAGTACCGGTGATTGTTGAACTTTGTCCAGAAGCGATCAGTGCAATAGCGAAAAATGTGGGGGCAGCCTTACCAAATAAATTATCAAGTAATCTAGAAGCATCCTGAATTTCGGCAACGTTAAAATATCCATTGACATAAAATGCCGCTGCTGCCAGGACTAAAATGGCAGCATTCACGAAAAAAGCCAGGTTAAGAGCAATTGTAGTATCTATAAAATTCATCCGTATTGCATGTTTCATTCCTGCTGAAGTTCGGTCAAATTTTCTGGTTTGAACCAGCGAAGAGTGCAAATACAGATTATGAGGCATCACTGTTGCGCCGATGATCCCAATAGCGATATATAGTGCATCACCATTAAGTGTTGATGGCGTGAACCCTTGTAAAACATCACCATAAACAGGTGAAACGATGAGCATTTCGATGAAAAAAGAAAACCCAATTATAAATACAAGAGAGACAATAAATACTTCCATCGATCGCATTCCTTTTTTTAACAAAAAAAGCAACAGTATCGTATCCAGAGCAGTGAGACAGATGCCCCAGATTAATGGAAGTCCAAATAATAGATTGAGCCCAATAGCCATCCCTACGATCTCAGCCAAATCGCATGCAGAAATGGCTATTTCGGCTAAAATATATAATGGAATATTGGCCCATTTGGGATAGGCATTTTTTGAAGCCTGTGCTAAGTCCATACCTCTGACAACACCTAACCGGGCACTTAAGGACTGTAAAAGCACGGCAATAAGATTGGACATGAGCAATACCCAAATTAGCTTATATCCGAATTCAGAACCACCAGCTATATCAGTAGCCCAATTTCCAGGATCCATATAACCGACACTCACCAAATAGGCTGGACCCAAAAAGGCTAATATTTTTCTCCAGCCTTTCTTATCCGTTGGAACCGTAGAATGTACTTCGCTTAGTGATTCTGATTTCATTGGTTACTGTATATTATTTAGCTTAATTTTTTCTTTAGGTTATTAACAGTTGGGTAGAAATTTATTTATTGTAAAATATTTTTCATACGTATAATCAAGTATTTAAACATTTTCATTTCGGTTTTAACTTTTCATGGAGTGTTCTGCCTTTTTTCACAATAATATCAATGCTTTCTTCAATGTCTTGTTTCGAAGTTCTATAATTTACAATACAGGCCCGTAAACAATATTTTTCTGCGACAACTGCATTCGATAAGAACACCTCACCTTCTTGTTGCAATTCATTCAACATTTTTTCATTCAGCGTATTTAAATAGGATTCATCCCATTTTTTTCCTTGAACATTGGCAGGAACATAACGCAATGTGGTTATACTCAGATTTTGGGTTATAGCTTCAAGTTCAGAATGCTTTTTGGCCTTTTCAAATAGCAATTGTGAAAGTGCGATATCTTCGCCAATCATTTCTATGTAGCCATTCTTGCCTACTTGCTGCAATGCCAACCAAACCTTTAATGCTCTGAATCCCCTTGAATTTTGTAAGCCATATTCATAGTAATTGAGTGTTGGTTCCTCAATATTATGGTTAAAATTGTAATAAACTGGATGGGAACTGTAGGTGTCAATAAGATGTTGTGGGTTTTTCACAAGAGTGCAACCGGCTTCAAGTGGGGCATAAAGCCATTTATGGGGATCTAGCGCAATCGAATCAGCCTCCTGAATTCCTTTAAATAAATTTTTGTATTGTGGAATTACTGCCGCGGGAATTCCGTAGGCACCGTCAATGTGAAACCACAAATCATGCACCTTACAGACAGCAGCAATTGCATTTAGATTGTCTACCACCCCGGTACTGACATCACCGGCATTTCCAACAACCAGAAATGGTTTTTTACCATTTTTTAAATCGTCTTCAATTGTTTGAGATAAAACCCCAATATTCATTTTATTATCAGCATCTGTTGGTATCCAACGAATGGCATTTAATCCGTGCCCGAACAGAACAGCGGCTTTTTCAACCCAAGTGTGGGTTGCTTTTGAGCAATAAAAAACCAGTTCAGCAGTAAGGCTTGCCAACCCATTTTCTTTTAAACTCTCTGGTGCTTTGGTTGTTCTTGCAGCAAGGAAAGCCGTAAGGTTTGCCATATTACCACCGCTGACTAAAATTCCGCCACAAGAGGGCGAAACCCCAATAAATTCGGCCAGCCATTTCACAGTTTGCTTTTCAATAGCAGTAGCTACGGGACTTAAAATATTTGCACCAACATTAGGGTTGATGGAAGCTGCCAATAGATCAGCTAAAGCACCGATGGGTGCTGGTGATGAGGTAATGTATCCAAAAAACTTTGGGTGTCCGTTTAACAAGGAATGGTCAAATAATAAATCAGAAGTTTTGGATATTAATTCTGAAACTTTTGTGCCTTGTACGGGTAAGGAAGCATTTCCCAATACTTTTTGTATTTGATTTGGGGTTTCTCCAGTGGTGACAGGTTTTTCATAGATAGTATCCATGAAATCTGAAATGGCATCAACGAGTTGGTGGCCAGCTTTTTTAAACTCGTCCTTGCTCATTTCTATTGCTGAAAAGCGTTGATTGATTTTTGTCATGGTTATCTAGTATTTAGGTTACCAAATATAATTTCTTTCATGGACCTTTATTGTTTTTCAAAGTATAAAATCTAATAACAAGACCTGATTACCAATCGGGCTATTTGCAGGTATCCTCGTTGTATTTGCGATAGTATTTTTTGATAAAGTAGTTAATTTGACAACCGCACTTGTGCTATCTACATCAGTTCATGGTGCTTTCGGTACATTAATGGTAGGTTTCTTTTCTACATCCCAAGGCGTGTTTTACGGATATGGCTTTGCTTTATTAGGAAGTCAGTTAATTGGCGTATTATCAGTCGCCTTCTGGGCAATCGTTACTTCTGGTATATTATTCCTCGTACTTAAAAAAATCAATGGTTTGCGTGTTTCTGCACGTATAGAAGAAGAAGGTCTGGATATATACGAACATGGAGAGAGTGCATATAATTAATTGAAATTAATTTACATACAGCCAATGATTAAAAATCAATGGCTGTATTTCTTTTATATAAATCTAATTCTCATCCAAAAAATTTATAATGGCCCGACCTGCCAGCGGATTTGGCTTTATTGGATTTATTTAGTCTTTCATTTTCATAAGAAATTATCCCGAAATTAATTGTCCATCCACTGGAGTTTAGCCTTGAATTTCACGAAATTTATATAGCATAAACCTAGGTCATGTGTCCGGTACTTTTCATATTCTACAGTATATTTTCTCTTTTTATCCAGGATGAGTATACCGGTTTGCGCCACCAAATGGTGGAGACACAAATCAAAGCAAGAGGTATATCGGATCAAAAGGTACTGGAATCCATGAATAAAGTACCGCGTCATTTATTTGTTGATGCTCAATATCAATCTGCTGCCTATCAGGATCGGCCATTACCGATTGGTGAAAACCAAACCATTTCTCAACCTTATATTGTTGGTTATATGACCGAGGCGATACATCCAGATTCTGAAGATGTCGTTTTGGAAATTGGAACCGGAAGCGGATACCAGGCGGCTGTCCTTGCAGAGATTGTCAAAAAGGTATATACATTGGAAATTATTCCAGAACTTGGAGTACTGGCCAAAGAGCGGCTTAAGATTTTGGGGTATGAAAATATTCAGGTCAAAGTTTCTGATGGATATTATGGTTGGAGTGAATTTGCCCCATTTGATGCGATTATAGTAACTGCTGCAGCAGAGGAGGTCCCGGAACCGCTGATCGAACAACTCAAGGAAGATGGTAGAATGATTATTCCTGTTGGTTCATCCTTTGATGTTCAAAACCTGGTATTGGTAACAAAGAAAAATGGAGCAGTAAAAATCAAAAAATTATTGCCAGTCCGCTTTGTTCCGTTTACGAGGGATTGATAAAATAAAAGGATCCTATTTTATTTCAAGCAAATCCAGCACCTTTCCCCAAATCTCTTCACTGACCGGAATACCTTCTTTCAGATTTTTAGCCCTGGTTTGCAGTGTTCTTTCACCGGGGTAGTAGGTATGTTCACCGGGATGCATCGGTTCTACATCATGGGTATAGTCTATAATTTCATCCAGTAATTTTTCGCGCAAATTGCCATCGCCAAACACGTCAGGATCGATGCAAATATATACCTGGGAAATACCACTTTCGGTGGGCTTCTGACCAATTTTAAATGTTGAGTCCCCTGCTGACAATAAGGTTACCAACATATCCAAAACCATGGATAGGGCTGATCCCTTCCAATATCCTATTGGTAATCCACGTTCAGTTTTGGTTATTTGTTCCGGATCATTGGAAAGTTCATCATCTTCGTTCCAACCTCCAGGAAAGGGTAATTTCTTTTTGTGCAGTTTGTAGTCATTAATCTTCCCAAAAGCAAACTGAGAAATGGCCATATCCAATACTACATGACCCTCTTTTCTTGGTATCGAAACTATAAAAGGATTATTACCAATCCGGCTATGTTTACCTCCCCAGGCAGGCATATTGGGCTGGGTGTTTGTGAAAAGGATGGAAATACATCCTGCGTCAGCTGCTTGCCAGCCGTAAGTTCCTCCGCGCATCCAGTGGTTGGTGTTGCGTAAGGCAACCATGCCCATTCCATTGATTTTTGCCAACTCAATTGCCCTGTTTGTACATTTTGTAGCATTGATGATACCGGGGCCTAGGTGCCCATCCCACCGTTCGATCAAGCCAAAAGACGCTGCTTTTTCAGCTTCTGCATCTACATTTACCACACCTTTTTTCACATACTCAATAAACAACGGAACCCGATTTATTCCATGAGAATTTACACCATCCAGCGTGTTCTCTGCATAGACTTTTGCGATGAACTTTGCTTTGTCTTTTGAAAAATTGTATTTGAGAAAGAGCTTATTCAGCACTTCTTTCATTTCATTTATTGGAATATTCATGCGATGATTTTTTAAGTGATTATCATTGAACGTTTTGGATGAATAAAAAACGCTCTAAATCATTCAGGTGATGCGGTCCCTGAAGGCAACTCCATAATTTTTAAGTTTCTGAAATGAATTTCTGCTCCTTCAGCTTCCAGGCACAAATAACCTAAGCGCTGTGTGGATTGACTAATGCCATTGACGAACTTACCATTTACAGATAACTTGATCACTCCATCAACACAAATCACATCGTATGTATTCCACTCGCCGCGACCTTTGCAGCGGTTTTCAATGGATTTGCTGCGTTCACCACGAGGATTATCCGGTATTGTTTTCACTCCTCCTACTCCAAATAGTTCGCCGTGCACATAGGCAATAGGGGGTGTTATCCCGTTTCGTTTGTTCAGATTTACCCAATCCAGCTCCAGCATTTGTACTTCTACCCCATCGGGTAGGCGATCTTCCTCACCGGGGATGGCCTTGCTCCAGACAAAAACTCCGGAGTTTCCGCCGGCTTCCATGTGCATCCATTCGATATGAAGCATGAAGTTTTCATATAATTTTGCTGATCGAACGACACCGATTGGGTTGCCATAGCAAATCAATTCCTCACCGTGGTTTTTCCATGTATTTTCTTCTGTATTTACGTTGATCCAGGTGAGTATTTGTTCTTGTGTTTCGTGATTCAATAATAGCTTATCTGATTTTACTTCCGTGCCAAACTGAAATTGAAAGTGCGCTTCCTGGGCATAGAGTACTTCAGAAACAAATAATACACTGATAAATATCCAAATTCCATAATTCCGAGTAGTAGAGTTTTTCATAGCAAATAATTTTGGAGATGATAATACGAGAATTCTCAATATAAAAAAACCTTCAGGGCCAAGATATAATGTCTTTTTTAAGCAGTTTGTGCTAAACAGAAATAATTGACCTCCTATTTAAACACTACCTTTCAAAGGATAAAACAAGAAAAATTAGTAAACCAAAAAACTGCTTACTCATCTGTTTTTATGAAGTCAAGAGGCAAATCATTATAAATTCGGGCAAACGTGGCAATGTTTTTATTGTCACCAATAAAGCTATCGATGGGAGAAGAAAGATAATAATCTATTGGGGGCAATAGGGAATTTTTGTTCGGTTTCGTAAATCCATAAAGACCGATTCCAGCTTTTTTAGCATTAACAGCAACCGTTTTCGGATCTTTATTGTTCCAATTTGCAAGGCAGGTAATTAATCGGGTATCTTTTCCAACCATACTGCGGATAGAATCAATTTTACTCAAATCACCCTCCTCGTTCATCAACCAATCTACTTCCTTAAACATTTTTGAATTAACAATATGAGGATGTGTGATATCAAAAGAAGTCAGCCATATTATTGATTTTGGATTGGTCTCTTTGGCTGCCTTATAAATTACATTCCAACATGCTTCTATAGCCAGTCGGCTGTATAAATTATAATCTTCCTCTGTTAGATCATCCATGCCAGGAAATGGCTTACCCATGAGTTCACCGTAACGCTCCTTCTCACTTTCTAACCAATTTCCATCATTGCTATTTCGGTTTGGTTGATAAAACCAATCAATCATAAATCCATCTATTCCTGTCCTGACAATAGCTTCCCGGATGATTGTATCAAGATAATCTAAATATTTCCGTGTATATGGGATATGCCGGTCTGCTGGATATCCATAACTGTAATCCGGATTTTCCATACCCCAACGTGTATTGGATCCGATACACAAATACCCCATAACTTTCATTCCTTCCTGATGCCCAAGCCTTACCATTTCAGGAAGAAAGTCATATTTCAATCCGGGCTGAGGAGGCACGAAACTGTTTTTATACCAGGCATATCCATTGCATGAAACAATGAATGTCTGGACTACATTTACACCCAGGTCTTTATACCATTTTATGTGTTCCTGTGGATTTGCATCAGCCCATAATCCCGGTTGAGCAAACGCATTTGGACCACCTTCCCCCCAATTGAAATCCAGATTGTACGATTTGATTTCTTCTATCCGGTTCGATGAATTTTCTTTTACATCACAGCCAGCTAGAAAAAAGGATAAAGTAAGGGTCGAAAAAAATAATGAGCGAATTTTCATTTTCGATTGCTATAGAATACAGTAAAGAATCAGTGTGGATTCCAATAGTTTATTTTCAGTAAATCTAAAGTTTGGTCAATGCAATTGAACGTTTAAATGACTTTCTGGAAATAAATTGTTACTCCACTGCAGGTAGAAAATCATTTTTCTAATCGATCATAAAGTATGAAAACAATGGCAAATTCATTGCGTCATACCGTTATTTTATTGAACTGTTATTTCTAAATCCAGTTAAGAATTATCCACTTCAAAGCCCATAATTGGACATTGAAGATATCCCAAATATTGGGGCAAATATAGCTGCCAGTATTGCACCTAAAACAAAGTAAACAACCAATAATACCAGAATGGATACGATTATGTAAGGAATCCTTTGTTGTTCAGGTGTTTTTTTAAGTACCGGTAGGCCAACAAAAATCAAATAAAACCCATAAAGGCCAAAAAGAGAGCCAATCCAGGCGATTGATGGTATTATCGCCAATAATGCTCCGATAAGTGCTGGAGTATTGGAATAGGCCACCAACTGTGCGGTTTTATTTAGATCCTTCTCACTCTTAAAATTTGGCGCCAAAAAGTCCACTACATAGGTTGAAATAAAAAAGCCCAGCACCATTCCGAGCAAACTAATTACCGCCAGATTGAGTCCATAGGATAAAGTGCCACCAATTTTTACACCTAAAACAGTGTTACCGATAAATCCACTACCGATTAAAGTGGCTATTGCACCCGCTAATCCGAGTGGCAATACATACTTTTTAAGTAATGAAACTGGAGTTGCTGATTCCTGTTCAATAACCGCCCATTCTGTGTTTGGGGTTAGGATAATGTTTTTTATTCTTTCTATAAGTTCCATGGTAGTTTTTTGCATTAATTTAAACATAGTCCTTGGTTTATCCTACGGGTAGCCATGAGTATAATTTGGAATCGATATAATAAACTTTATTCCGAATGACTCAAGTTTTTTAAGAGGAATTTCATGATGTTGATTAGAAGGCGAAGAGGAGGAGCCGGAAATTGAATTTATTTCAAATTAATAAAAAAGCCTTCATAAAAATATGAAGGCTTATGGTGGGCTGTACTGGATTCGAACCAGTGACCCCTACCCTGTCAAGGTAATGCTCTAAACCAACTGAGCTAACAACCCGATTATGCGCCAAAATTAAGAAAGAGATTTTCCATAAAAAACAATAGGCACAAAAAAAGAGACTTTAAAATTTTAAAGTCTCTTCACATTAGATTTTTCAATTCAATTAATTCGCCACTTCACCTTTGATCATCAGTGTTTCTGATCCGCCTTCTACGTTGGCAGTGACACGAATGCTTTTGTTAAATGCACCAATAGCAGCTGCATTGAAGGTAGCTTTTACGTTACCGGTTTTTCCAGGAGCAATCGCTTCTTTGGTATATTCGGTTACAGTACAACCACAAGAGCCTTTTACGTTACTAATCACCAATGGCGTAGTGCCGGAATTGGTAAATGTAAATTCTGTCGATACAGGCTTGCCTTGATCAATCTTGCCAAAATCATGGGTTGTTTCTTCCCACTTAAATTTTGCCATTGAAGATGGATCTCCTGCAGAAACATCTACCTGGGCTTTTGAGAATAAAACTACACCAAATACTAACGTTGCTAAAAGAATTAATTTTTTCATGATATGCTTTTTAAGATTATTTATTTCAAAATTCAGTTATTTATACGGGTTTTGCTGTTAATGGAACCCCAAAAATTGTTAATGAAATGTTAAAGTCAAAATTCAATTCAGTATTTACTCTATTTTCGTAGAGTGAAACGTGAAACGCTCCGATTTGTTTTAGTCCTGGCGATAATCAGCATTAGCGGAATTATCTTTATTCAAACCTATTGGTTTTCCAGGGCTTTTAATACCCGGGAAAAGCAATTTGACCAGACAGTGAACATTGCATTGCGCAATGTGGCAGATCAAATGCTTATTTACAACAATAGTGCGATTCCAAAAATAAATCCTGTAGAGCAGCTTTCTTCCAATTATTTTGTGGTGATGCTCAATGACAAAATTGACGCTCAATTGCTTGAAACTTTTTTGATCAATGAATTTCAGCGAATTGCCCTGACAACCGATTTTGAATATGCCATTTATGATTGTGTAAATGCAAATATGGTTTTTGGCAATAATATTAGTATGGATGCCAATGGGAAAGCAAAAAGCCCTGGAGTACAAAATCTCCCGATATGGAAAGGGAATGATTATTACTTTGGTGTGCTCTTTCCCAACAAAGACAATACCTTGATTGGTCAGATGGGAATATGGATATTTTCGTCAGTTGTGTTATTGCTTGTGGTTGTTTTTTTTGGATATGCTTTATTTGTCATTTTTCGACAACGTAGATTTACTGAAACACAAAAACTGTTCATCAACAACATGATGCATGAGTTCAGAACACCAATTTCTACCATTCAACTTTCTTCTGCTGTACTTCAAAACCCTGAAATCACTGCAGATCCAAAACGTTTGACGAATTATGCTAAAATCATAAAGGAGGAGAGCAACAGGTTGCTCAACCAGGTAGAGAATGTCTTACAGGTAGCGATCATCGAAGAAAAAAAGATTGGGCTGAAAATGGAAATTCAGGATGTTCATCAGCTCATTCAAGAAGTGACACGCACTATAGATTTGGCTTTTCAATCGAGTCCGATACAGATCAGCCTCAATGCAACCCAAACGAAAATTAGTGCGGATAAGATTCACTTTTCCAACTTGATTAAAAACCTGATTGACAATGCCATCAAATACAGTGAGGATGCTCCTGATGTAATGGTCTCAACCAGGAATCACAAGAAAACCATCATTATTGAAGTAACTGATCAAGGTATTGGCATTAGCAAAGAGCATCAAAAAAGGATTTTTTCTAAATTCTATAGAGTACCAACCGGAAATTTGCACAATGTAAAAGGCTTTGGTTTGGGTCTTCATTATGTGAAAAATATGGTTAAACTCCATAAGGGGAATATTTCCCTGCGAAGTACACTTGGGTCAGGAAGTACATTTACACTAATTTTCCCTACCGAAAACCATGGATGAACCAGTCAAAATTTTACTCGCTGAGGATGATGTAAACCTGGGATTTGTGGTTAAGGATAATCTGGAGCACCATGGATTTGAGGTAGATTTATGCCAGGATGGAGAAGAGGCATTAAAGCACTTTCATACTGTAAACTATGATATTTGCATTCTTGATATTATGATGCCCAAAATGGATGGATTTGCAGTTGCAACCAATATCAGGAATAAAAACACTCAAATTCCAATTTTATTTTTAACAGCAAAAACACTCAAAGAAGACCGATTACAGGGTTTTCTGATGGGAGGTGATGACTACATTACCAAACCATTTAGCATTGAAGAACTCATATTAAGAATCAAAGTATTCCTAAAAAGGTCAAAGGTTGATTTTATGCAAGCTAATGTTGCAGTGCAGATTGGAGGATACACGTTCAGACATGATCAGCTTACATTGGAAAAGGATGGAAAGGAAAAAATGCTTACTCAAAAGGAAGCAGATGTATTGATGATCCTATGCCAGGCCAAAGGTGAGGTGGTAAAAAGAACAGACATTTTACTCAAGGTATGGGGAGATGATGATTATTTCCATGGCAGGAGTCTGGATGTTTTTATTTCCAGGCTGCGAAAATACATTGCCGATGAACCGTTGGCACAGATCACAAATCATCACGGAGTCGGTTTTAGATTAAGGATTTTAACGTGATACCAATTTATTTTTGATGTAATTTATAGGACAATATTAACTTTCTAATGGTGACTTTTTGGCAATATTTTCATAAATTCGCGCATTCTTTTTTAAACTAGAAATCATGAATGAAGGATTTAGTATAGCGTTTGAACTGCTCGCAGTGGGAATGATTACAGTTTTTACCATTCTTGCCCTAATTGTTGTTTTTGGAAACCTCCTTACAACGCTTGTCAATAAATACATCCCGGAAACTGTTGTGGCTAAAAAAGTTGTTCAGGCAACAACTCGTGGAGTCATTGATCCCAGGAAGATGGCAGCGATAGTTTCTGCCGTCGATATTGTAACTGAAGGAAAGGCAAAAGTAACATCGATTACTAAAGCAGAATAGAAGAAATCAAATAGTTGCTCCATAAAGTATATGGTGCTCATTTTTTTTATAAAGTATTATCATTTTTTGGAATTAATTAAGAATTACAAACCTCTATAAGTATGGGAAAAGAAATTCAATTTTCGCTGGTTTACCGGGATATGTGGCAGTCATCAGGAAAATATATGCCACGTAAAGATCAATTAGAACGAATCGCACCTGTTATCATTGACATGGGTTGTTTTGCACGTGTTGAAACCAATGGTGGTGGTTTTGAACAGATAAATTTGTTATTCGGGGAAAATCCAAACAAAGCAGTACGTGCTTGGACTAAAGACTTCAATGCTGCAGGAATAAAAACACATATGCTTGAAAGAGGACTCAATGGCATCAGAATGAGTCCGGTACCTGCTGACATCAGAAAACTGATGTTTAAAGTAAAGAAAAAACAAGGTGTGGATATTTCTCGGTCTTTTGATGGATTGAATGATCCGCGTAATATTATAGATTCGATCAAATATGCCAAAGAAGGTGGGATGATTGCTCAGGGCACACTTTCGCTCACCCATTCAAAGCTTCACAATGTAAATTATTATGTAAACCTTGCTGAACAACTTATTGAAGGTGGTGCAGATGAGATTTGCATGAAGGACATGGCAGGTATTGGCCGTCCAGCAAGTTTAGGGAAAATAGTAAAAGGAATTAAAGCCGCTCATCCTAATATGCTTATTCAATATCACGGACAGACTGGTCCTGGTTTCACGCCAGCATCTATTCTTGAAGTTGCCCGGGCGGGTTGCGATATTATCGATGTAGGTATGGAGCCATTATCCTGGGGAACAGGACATGCCGATATTATCACTGTAGTAGAAATGCTAAAAGATGCTGGATTTTCTGTTCCAGACATCAATATGAAAGCATACATGCAGGCAAGGACGCTCACTCAGGAATTTATCGATGACTTCCTCGGATTTTATATCGATCCAAAAAACAGATTCTTAAATTCATTGCTTATCGGTCCTGGTTTACCTGGTGGTATGATGGGAAGCTTGATGGCTGATTTGGGTAATAACCTTGCAAGTCTGAACAAATGGCTGGTAAAAAACAATCAACCTGAATTAACGCAGGATGAGCTAATGGTGAAGCTATTTGATGAAGTAGAATATATATGGCCTAAGTTGGGATATCCTCCACTGGTCACTCCATATAGCCAGTACGTTAAAAATGTTGGCCTGATGAACGTAGTCCAGATGACCAAAGGAAAGGAACGATTTTCCATGATCGATGACAACACCTGGGATATGCTTCTTGGAAAAGCCGGAAGACTACCGGGAGAACTTGCTCCTGAAATCGTAAAAATGGCCAAAGATCAGGGTAAAGAATTTTTTACCGGAAATCCTCAAACGCTATATCCTGATAACCTTGATGTATTCAAAAAAGAAATGGATGAAAAAGGATGGGATTATGGTCAGGACGACGAAGAATTATTTGAGTTGGCTATGCACCCGGCACAATACAGAAATTACAAATCGGGTAAAGCAAAAGAAGATTTTGAAAAAGATCTTGCTGAAAAGAGAAAAGGCCTGGAAGCTGTATCAGCCCCAGCTGCCGCAGCAGCTCCTGCTACAGGATTTGTGCCTAAAACACTTAATGTAAATGTCAATGGTGAGAAATATGTAGTTTCAGTTTCCTATGGTGAAGGTGCTCCAGCCCCTGTAGCTTCAGCAACAGAAACCACTGCATCGGTAGCTCCGGTTTCAACAGAAGGATCTGAAGAGATCACTGCTCCATTAGAAGGAAACTTTCATAGAACAAAGAGCGCTTCTGAAACGGCGATAAAAGTAGGTGACACCATTAAAGTTGGTGATGTTGTTGGCTATATCGAATCGATGAAGGTATATAATGCAATTACTTCTGATAAATCAGGAAAAATTGTAGAAATCTGTTTCAACGATGGTGCAACTGTTGAAGAAGACGACGTATTGATCAAGTTGCAGTAATCCATTTTTGAAGCGATTATTTTACATATGGAAATTTTAAAGAATCTATTTGAAATGACGGCTTTTGGGAATTTATTCCACAGCCCCGAAACCGTCATTATGATCATTATTGGTGTCTTCCTTCTGTATTTAGGAATAGGAAAAGGATATGAACCATTGCTGTTGGTACCAATAGGATTTGGTGTTATTCTAGCCAATTCACTAGGTGGTGAAATGGGCGTTGTTCCTTCCACGGACGAGATCATGCACATGTCCTTATTGGAAGTTGCCAAGAATTACGGCATAATGAACCTGCTTTATTATTCTTTGATCAAGACTGGTTTACTTCCACCGATAATTTTTATGGGTGTTGGAGCACTCACGGATTTTGGCCCGATGTTACGAAATTTGAAGCTGGCGTTTTTTGGTGCCGCGGCACAGATCGGTATTTTCACTGTGTTGCTCGCTGCGATTGCAGTTGGATTTACAACTAAGGAAGCAGCATCATTGGGCATCATCGGTGGAGCGGATGGACCAACGGCTATTTATACAACAATCAAGCTTGCACCTCATTTATTGGGACCTATTGCTATAGCAGCGTACTCGTATATGGCTTTGGTGCCCGTAATCATTCCTTTTGTGGTGCGACTCACTACAAATAAAAAGGAATTGAAAATCAACATGAAGGAAATGGATAAGTTGTATCCCAATAAAAGGCCAATCAAAAATCTTAGGGCAATGAAGATCTTGTTTCCGATGATGATGGGAGGGATCGTTGCTGTATTTGTACCTTCTGCTGTACCCTTGGTCGGCATGTTGCTTTTTGGAAACCTGGTAAAAGAAATTGGCAATCCGACAGAGCGTCTTTACAAAGCAGCTTCTGGAGGTATATTAAATACGGCAACTATATTTCTTGGGCTCACAGTAGGCGCTACCATGACAGCTGAGGCATTTTTGAATTTTAAAACAATCATGATCATTGTTGGTGGATTTGTAGCATTTTGCTTTTCTGTAGCGGGTGGTATTTATGCTGTCAAAATTTTCAACTTGTTTTCAAATAAGAAAATTAACCCATTGGTTGGTGCTACAGGTTTGAGTGCGGTTCCGATGGCTTCACGTGTGGCCAATGAAATAGCACTGAAGCATGATCCAAGTAACCATTTGCTGCAATATGCTATGGCCAGTAACATCTCTGGTGTTATCGGATCAGCAGTAGCAGCCGGGGTATTGATATCGTTTTTATCATAAAGGTTAAAAAAGAGCAGGGAACTGTTTTAAAATATAAATGCATAATTGAATGGAGTTACATTATTCAATTATGCATTTTTTGTGCAATACACCTTAAACTTACTCTTCAAGAAATCAAGTGTTGCAATGAAAGTCAAAAAAAGCATCCGTGAAGAAAATCTGCATAAGATTTTATTGAGCAAATTTCTTCCCAGCACACAGCTGGATCCCAATTTCAGCATGTGGGAACTCAATGGAACGTTCTCCGAAAGGGTATTCCTTGAAACCTACAAAGCACTCGATGGAAATGATGCATTTCCTGAAACCAGATTTACTGTTCCGCTTATGGAATTTGGGCGCTTTTGCGTTGTATTTGATGAAGCTATACATTTCAACAGATACAGAGCCAAGACGCTTAGATCATCTTTTTATGAAAATATTACCAGTTTTCCATTGGTGAAATACAGATCGTATTGCCGCAAATACGAAGTAGAATGTTTGAAATCCGGTGCAGCTAATCCGGAATGGACCAATCGCGAAGCAGAACGATATTTTGGCCCAGGTCAGGCACCTGGAGATTTGGGACTCAGTGGCTCACCCGGTTGGAAACTAATGGCACTTACAGATTTTGCCACAGACCTGATTGCGCGTCAGCGCAAAATAAGGTTGTTGCGGATATCCATCTGGGATGATTTATTGATCAATCAGAAACTGGTCAAATTCAAAGATTTGCTCATCAGTCCTGGCAAAACAGAAACTGAACTCATTCTCAAGTTTGTTGAACGAAAAGTCTTTGGATTGTATGCTGATGATTTTTAAGTCATTTTTTCTATTCCAAACCGAATTATCTGGAATACATTGTGACTAAATAACGGGTGACTCAGCTTGGAATTTTACTCTTTGCGTCAATATCTGTACAAATAAAAATTTAAAACAAATTAACTTGTACGTACAAGTTAATTTCCTAAATTTGTGCCTAAGTAAAAGCATCGAAAATCCATGATGGAAACCCGGTACCGTCAAATCTATTCTATTCTGAAATCGCGCATCCAGCAGAGTACCTATCCAGTGGGTGATTTTCTGCCTTCGGAACATGAATTGTGCAAGACTTATTCCATCACCAGAACTACGGCCAGAAAAGCACTTGATGAATTATTGAAAGAAGG
>JAHEMV010000316.1 GCA_024643455.1 Cytophagales bacterium | reverse complement strand
TTTCATTATGATTTAGCCAAAGATCCAGGAAATTTGAAAACACCACGGGTCAGTTTTGGTGTGGGGATGAAAGATAAAGAATGGGTACATGAAATTGCACCGATTGGTTTTGATGGCAAACCTGCTCCCATGGCCTGGATGAATCAAGTGACTGCTTTATACGATCAGCAACTTGAAATCCGGTATGAAAACCTGAATCCAAATAATTCTTACAACATAAAAGTGGCTTATACCGGACGTTTTCGCTCACGAATGAAAATGATGGCAGATGACATACTGGTTCATGATTTCATTCAGACTGGCATTCAGCCAATTTATGAATTTTCGATCCCAACTGAAGCTTTGAAAGATGGAGAAGTTACCTTTTCATGGACATGCGGTGAAGCTGAACGCGGTGCCCAGGTTTCAGAAATCTGGATCATTAAGAAAGATTAATATAACCATGAAACAAATTCTTTTCTTTGATGCATTGCTTTTATTATTTTCTTTTTCCCAATTCGTATAGCCTCAGACGGAAGTGTAAATGAACGGCTTCAGGAAGTTTCAAGTGAAACAATTGACCCAGACCTTGCTACTACTATTTTATACACTTAAAGTTAATTGGCATTTCAATATTGGCTTTTGCATGTATTTTCGCTTCTAAGTGTAAGTTGGAAGATATATGCTCTTTTATTACTAGAACTCACCATCTCCGCCTCCGTCATCGCCTCGGTTTGATTTGTCTTTGTAATTATTAAATCGATAATTTACCGTTACTGAAAAACGTGGAGCACGATTAAAATTTTCATCATAGGAATAAAAATCAATCCCTGATGAGGTCCGTTCACGAATGACTTTGCCAAATAAATCTCTAACCTGCAAAATACCCGTCATTCGTTTTTTCCAAAATTCCTGGCTCACTGCAATATCTGCTGTCCAATAATCTCCCCGCGTACCTTGAGCTGTCACAGTAGCACTGTTATATCTGGAATTCAATTGAATTCTATTGCCTTCCAGGAACCTAAATGTATTGCTTAATCGAGAATTCCAGTTGAAGCTTTCCCTTTCAAAAACCTGCTCACCAAGACTTCCCTTTAATTTATACTGATAGAAATTTCCTGACAGATCAATTTTCCACCATTTGAAGAAATTTAAATTAAGTACCATTTCGCCACCAAGGGCATAATCCTGACCAACATTTTCGGGTCTGGACAACATTACATTTTCTTGATAAACACTCCGGATATTCTCTACTTTATTGTTGGTTATTCTATAATATCCTTCAAAGGAAAGTGAATGATCTCCAAGACCTTTTAAATAGGCTACCTCCATGGCATCAATATACTCAGGACTCAATCCCGGATTACCCTGCCTCACATTAAATGCATCAGACCAGGTAATAAACGGTTCAAGGTACCATCCTCTTGCTCGTTCGATTCTCCTTGAATAGCTGGTCATAATTTGCTGTTCAACTGGCAATTTATAGGACAAATGTAAAGTCGGGAAATAATCAAATCGATCTATTGTAAAATCATCAGGTATACTAGCAGTTTTGATAACTCTGTACGTATACTCTCCTCTTAAACCAAGTTGATAACCAAACTTCCCCTGTTCGCCGGCATAAATTCCATAAATCGAATGTATATCTCTGCTGTAATCTGTATCGTTGCTAAATTCTGGCTGTTTCTCATAATCTCCATTATTTGGATTATACCAATACAATTCAGTAGCATCTGCACTTTTGCTAATTCTGCTTTGATAGCCCGCTTCAAGTTTACTATTTTCAGTAATTTTATTTGTATAATCCAGGTTTAGTTGCCATTCGGCTCCTGGGCCATCTTCAGTATTGATCTGCCCACTGGTGATTTCGTCATTCATATCAAGTAACTGATTTGTGCTGAATTCCTTTCCATCCCGTGATCTATATTGTACCTGGGCAACAATATTATTTCCAGCACCATTAAAATTATGTTGAAACGATCCATTAAAAGAATAAAAATTACCTGCTCTTGAACCATATTCATCACTAGTATATTCCGTCAGTGAACCAATAGGTTCTATACCTTCTTCATAATCTAAAACTGAAGAGCTCGACCGGCTATATCTCCCCACGTTGAACTCAAAATTTAGAAAATCATTATCCGTGATTGTATATCCTAAACCTCCTCTGACTACCCAAAAATCTCGTTTATCTAATTCATCCCCATGGGATCGATTAAAATATGTTGTGTCATTGGATTGAGTAATTCGTTCACTGTAATTATACTCGGGATCTTCGCTATAATTCCGATCAGCGGCAATAAATAGACTCCATTTTTTCTTTGTATAATTCAACAGAAAACCACCACCATATCGATTATAATTACCAAAATTGAGGTTGGCAGTTCCGGATAAACCCTGTAATTTATTCTTTTTGGTAATAATATTAATAATTCCTGATGTCCCATCCGGATTGTATTTTGCTGATGGATTGGTGATAATCTCAATATTTTCAATGGTATTAGCGGGAATTTGTTGTAAAGCTTCAGACGCTTCCAAAACCGTTGGTCGTCCATCGATCAGAACCATAAAGCCGGTACTTCCACGCAACGCCACATTGCCATCAATATCAACAGTAATGGAAGGAAGGTTTTCCAGAATATCAATTGCATTTCCGGAAGCTGCTGTTAATTGTTGGCTGACATTAATAACTTTTCGGTCAATTTTATATTCCACTGACATCTCTTCGGCTACAATTTCAACTTCGTTTAACTGCTCAATGGACCTGGGTAAAATAATTTTTCCAAGATCAATGGCCGATCGTGTAGATACTATTTGGATTTCCTCAAGTACTTTTTTATCATAACCGATAAAGGAAACTTCCAAATAGTAATTGCCTTGTTTTAGCCCACTAATATGGAATATGCCATCCTGGTCAGAAATTGTTCCTGTAACCAACGCTTTTTCTTCACTGTTAAAAATGGCTACTGAAACATATTCAAGAACCTGATCTGTTTCGTTGTCTATAACGATACCACTTACTGAACCGGAAATATTTTCTGCCTTACTAGGCACAACAAGACTTAGAACTGTTACCAGTATTAATAATAATTGCTTCATGACTTTATAGTAAAGTTATATAACAAAGTAAACCCCTGATTTTGTTTAGAATTTGTAGGGATTTTGAAGAAAATTTGATTTTTAGTCTAAAAAATAATTGAGACTGTCAAATTTTGCAGAAGAAGAAAGCACTATGATGAAATAAAAAAGGGGCTGCAAAAGCCCCTTTTTTAATGGATTTTAAACATTTTCCGGGACAACATATGGATCCCTGTATTTTCTGGTAAGCATAGCATTGGCTTCTTCGTCTCCTATGATTTGCTCAGTTTTAGGATCAAAATTGATTACTCTTCCGGTGCGGTATGCAATATTACCAAGATGGGCAAGACCTGAAGATAAGTGAGCTGTTTCTACTGGTCCATGCAATATTGACTTGTCATGCGCCCTAACGGCGTCAATAAAGTTTTGATAATGATTACCACCTTCTTCTCTACTAGGTCCAGGTGTTTTATCTTTCCCTAGAAATACTTCATACTTGTCATAACCCTTGATTACCATATATCCTTTATCTCCATAAAAAATATTTCCAACTGAAGCTCCATCTTCAGCATTCGTCGTCCATGGGCGCACTTCAAATTCTATGATTTTCTTTTCTTTTGGATACAGATACGTTGAAGATAAAACTTCCGGGGTCTCTTTACTGTCATCCCAAAGGAACTTACCTCCCATAGCAGTAATTTTTTCCGGTAAACCGACATCCAGGCCCCACATACAAAGATCAGTTTCATGGATACCCTGATTGCCTACATCGCCATTGCCATAGTTCCATTGCCAATGCCAGTTATAATGTACATAATCCCTTGAGAATGGTTTCATTTCTGCCGGACCAGTCCACAGGTCATAATCCAAACCTTTTGGCACTGGTTCTGTTCCTTTTTTACCTATATCATCTCTCCATCTGAACACTAATCCTCGGGCCATATACACATTACCGATAAGACCATCTCGAAGATGCTGAATAGCCTCTTGAATCGCTACAGAACTTCTCAGTTGAACACCGTGCTGAACGATGCGATCGTATTTTTTTGCAGCCTCGACCATTTTCCTGCCTTCAAATATATTGTGTGAACCAGGTTTTTCTACATACACATCTTTTCCCGCCTGACAAGCCCAAATTGTAGCCAGGGAATGCCAATGATTCGGCATAGCGATACTTACAGCATCAATGGATTTATCATCGAATACTTTTCTCAAATCCATCTCTGTCTTGACTTTTTTACCGAATTTTTCTTCGAAATCCTTTGCACGTTCCTGAAGTACAACATCATCAGGGTCACAAAGACAGGCCACTTCGACATCGTTTAATGGTTGATAACCAGCGATGTGGTTTTTCCCTCTTCCATTAACTCCTAAAACAGCTACTCTTACCTTGTCATTTGCACCAAATACGCTTGAAGGGATAAAGGTAGGAATTGATAATACTGCAGCAGCACTGGCAGTATTCTTCATAAACTTTCTTCTGTTTATTTCATTTTTGGGTTTCATAATAAAAATATTTAACGTTTACCTATAGATCATTTCAAACTCTTTAATAAAGTACCAAGAATAATCAAAAGTGACTATGATTCATAGGACTAAATTTTATAAATCCAGCATTTTTAGAACTTCATTCTAGGCTGCGGAAAGGCATCAAGCGGTGTAAAATCTTTAGCTAGATATTTGAAATGAGCTGAAATAGCAATCATCCCAGCATTGTCAGTACAATATTCAAAAGCAGGAATATAGGTATGCCACCTATTTTTAATACCCTCTTCCGTAATTCGATTTCTCAGTTCACTGTTTGCTGAAACACCACCGGAAATGGCTACTTGATTTATTTTATATTTTTTTGCTGCTTTTTTTAATTTACCTAAAAGCATATCAATCAGTTTTCGTTGAACAGAAGCACAGATATCATTCATATTCTCCTGAATAAAATTTGGATTTTCTTTTATCCTATCTCTCAGAAAATATAAAATAGCGGTCTTTATCCCACTGAATGAATAATTAAAACCTGGTGTACTTGTCTCAGGGAATGGGAACGCATCAGGATTTCCCTTCTGGGCATAGGCATCGATCAGGGGACCGCCAGGATATGGAAGTCCAAGCAATTTCGCTGTTTTATCAAAAGCCTCACCTACTGCATCATCAAGCGTTTCACCGAGTATTTCCATATCTAAATAATCACGAACCAGAACTATTTGTGTATGTCCGCCACTTACAGTTAGACATAAAAAAGGAAATTCGGGTTTCGGATCATCGATAAAATGTGCCAAAATATGGGCTTGCATGTGATTAACTCCGATCAGTGGAATGTCAAGTGCCAGAGCGAAAGATTTAGCAAAAGACGCCCCAACCAATAAAGCCCCCAAAAGACCAGGTCCTTGAGTAAAAGCTACTGCATTGAGGGAGGTTTTATCTATATTTGCATCTTTGAGGGCCTGATCAATAATGGGAATTATATTTTGCTGGTGTGCCCGTGATGCCAACTCCGGTACTACTCCTCCAAAATTTTCGTGAACTGATTGCGTGGCAATGATATTATTAAGAACTTTTCCGTTGTGTATTAAGGAAGCGGAAGTTTCGTCACAGGAGGATTCTATTGCTAAAATGTTAATATCCATAGGGAGTTGAGCAAGAAAAAAACTAAAGCGCAAGGTATAAAAAAACGACTACTGAGCATAGGACTTAAAGTAGGATTGTTTTTTCTCATGCTCCTTTTTACCATTTCGATCATCATAAGCATTCCTGCCGTTCAGACAAAAATTCTTAATAACCTATCTAAATCCATATTTGACAAAATCAATCATCAAGTGAGTTTGGAGTATATCAATATAAGATGGTTTGATACAGTTTTAATAAAAGGATTAATGGTCAAAGACACTAAAAATCAGCAAATGATCAAAGCTGACCGTGTAATTCTTGATTTCAAATTCACGGAACTCGTCACTAAAAGCAGCATTAATCTTGACAAAGCAATTTTGCAGGGAGCATCTGTGGAGATGATCAAAAATGGCCCGGCAGGACAGTTTAATCTTAATTTTTTTATTGAAGAGATAAAAAATAAGCTTGTAAAGAAAAACCCTGGAGGCACAGCAAAGTCTTTTACTACAGACAAAGTCATTTTAACAAACAGCCGATTCAAGATAAATAGAGACGATAAAGAAATCATTACTAATCGATTCGATCAGTACCATTTTACTATCAAGAACATCGATGCAAGTTTTAATGATTTTTTGATTGAGCGGGGGGCGGTCGGTTTTGAAGTGACGGAACTACAGGGGCAGGATTCGATAACTCAGTTGGAGATAAAAGATCTTAGAACCAACTTTCTATACACCAGACAATCAATGGTTTTTCAGAATATGGATCTTAAGGCGGG
>JAHEMV010000315.1 GCA_024643455.1 Cytophagales bacterium | reverse complement strand
CCCGGCATCCAAAAGTCTGAGGTAATTAAATAATTGATCCTGGTATTTCAGTAAAGTTCCAGCCAGTACTTTTTTAAACGTTATGGTATCTCCTTTTATATTATCCGGAACTACATTATCTATGTTTTTAATAAAAATGATATCAGCATCAATTTCATTCAAATTGGCAATCAGCGCACCATGACCAGCGGGCCTGAACAAAAGACTTCCATCGCCTTCACGAAATGGCTCGTTGTCTAATCCTACTGCGATTGTATCGGTATAAGATTTTTGCTCTGAGAATGAAATATTAAATTTCACATCATAATTTTTTTCCAATGCAGAACGATTTTTTTGGATATGCTGTTCGAAATTGTCTTTGTGCTCAGGTGATACCGTAAAATGGATATTTACTTTTTTGTTTGCAGACTGAGCGTAAAGCGCTCCTTCAACCAAATGTTCAATAGCAGAAGTTCTCGTTTCTTTGTCATAATTGTGAAATTCCAATAAACCTTTTGGAGCACTGCCGTAGCCTAGCCCTTCATTGTCTAAAAGCCCTATGAGAATAGAGGTATAATCCTTTTTTGACAAACAGGATTGAATGGATTTTCCACTCTTTTCGAGGGATGCGTTTAGATTTTTACTAAAGGCAAAATCATTTATGCGTGTGAAAAATGTTGAGATTGATTGAAGGTTGCTTGACTTATCAAATGCTGCTTTGACTTTTGATTCATCATCTGCGATGTCAAGGAATTCGAAAAGTAGTTTGAACATCCTGCTGGCAGCGCCGGAAGCTGGCACAAATTTTACTATCTGCTTTTTTGTAGCACTATTATCATAACTGCGGATTAAGTCAGCAATTTCCTTTTGCTCCATGACAATGATTCCTTCGGCTGGTGTGGCTGCTTTTTGAAGTTTGAGAAACGGGAATCCTTTTTTAAAATTTTCAATCTGGAGATTCACTACTTCTATGAGCGAACCTCTTTCATCAATTTGTTTCAGGTCAGACGGTGTAAACATAATTCTATGTAATTTTTAAATAGGCCAACCAGCTTCCCTGGTCGGGTGTTTCAACTTGAATTTTCATATTATTTGTGGGTAATATAGCTTTTTCTGTCCATTTTGCTTCATGAATTTGAAGCCATTCTATGGAAATTTCAGCAATACTATCCGGTAATTTCATATTGATTTTTCCTCCATCCGGAAAATAGAGAATATATTCTTTTCCTTCAATTGCGCGGCAAAAAGCCTCGTCTAAATCACGGTTTTCCAGAATGTGATTTGCCGGTAAACCGTTGAAAAAGTCACATTTTTCTACCAGCATACGCATGCTTTTAATAACATGTTGCGCTGTGTCGTTCAAACCCTGGCCTGATGGCGGTCTATGAAATCTTGAACTGGCAGCGCCGAACAACACATTCCGAATGAAAGAATCAATTCCGTTTTGCGTGCTTTGATGCCGGCCCCCGTCGTTCCCATAAACTTTTACATTGTTGAGGGGGCGCAACATATTATTTTTTATTAATTGATTAATCGTTAAAATTCCATTATTCCAGTGCTCATCTCCGGTATTATGGTTATTCTGAGAAATATCAACAAAATCGTAAATCTCCGGGTGATCGATTGTTTCGCGGTGCGCCACATGTGACAGATCCCAGGGGTCCCACATTTCAGTTGTATAAATTTTTTTGTCGTTTTCTATAGCCACTTTTTTTATATAAATCGACCAGAATTTTCCCCACTCAGATGTCACGCTTGTTTCATTATCTATACAATATAAAATATTGCCAAATTGCAGTGAGTACGAAAGGACTTTATCGATGTATTTTTGTTGAAATTCGAGCAATTTAAGATTGCTTTTCTGACTGGGGATTGACCAGAAAAAATCGTTTTCCGTCCAGGTAGGATGTGTTTTGATTTCAGTCGGAAGATGAACGCGCTCCGCAGTATAGTTTATATTATTAATGGGATTAAATGGATTTATATTCCAGTTATTACCGTAGAAATCAAATGTAGCCCATAGTTCGATTTGGACTACGATTCCACGTCCTGCACAGGCAATTAAGAAGTTTTCAAAGCGATTCCAGTATGTTTCATTCCATTTATTAAGGTCATACAATCCTTCTTCATTTGTGTCAAATGGCCAAAGGTTTCCCTCGTCTCGAGACGACATGGTATTTCGTACATAATTCCCACCAACCGATTGCAATAGATTGAGATGTTTTTCAACTTCTACCAGCTGAAAAAGGTTGTCTTCAACCGACCCGCCAAGCAACATAATATTTTGATCATTCATTGACCAATATTGCTTATGGGTTTTACTTGGTTCGATAGGAGAAAGGATTTGAGATTTGGGTTGGTTTATTACCAGGCCCTTGCCAAAATGGATTACCGTATACCATGCAGCAAAAATGATAATAAAAAATAATGTGGTAGTTATCCAAACTTTTCTCATGCTTTGAGTTTTCAGGCTCAGTAATTAAATTCGATCACAATTTAACCTTTTTCCAATCCCATTAAAACCCTGCGAATTTCATTTGCTTTTTCCATTAGTTCATAACTCTTTTCTTCCGATCCAAGGTCGATTATCTCTTTGAATTTTTGAAGCTGTTTGATATAAGCATCCAATGCCAAAGAAACATTTATGGCATTTTGTTTGAATATCGGTGCCCACATATTTGGAGAACTTTTAGCCAGACGTACTGTCGATGAAAAACCTGAACCAGCCATGGTAAAAATACTTTTTTCATCTTTCTCTTTTTCAAGAACAGTGAGCCCTAATGCAAAAGAACTGATGTGACTTAAATGGGATACATAGGCGATATGGCGGTCGTGTTCTTCGCTGTGCATGTAAGTGATATGCATATCCAGCTTTTTGAAAATACCAACGATTGTATCCAAAAGGACTTTATTGCTTTTTTCTTTCTCGCAGATTATAATCTGTTTCGTTTTAAACAAACCTGAGAAAGCTGCCTCAGGTCCTGAGTTTTCTGTACCGGCGATCGGATGACAAGATATGTATTGATCCCTTTTAGGATGATCAGCTACGATTTTATTAAATGCTGATTTTGTCGATCCTAAATCGATAAGGATTGCATCCTTGGGTAACAAATTGAGCGCTTCGATAAGCTGGCGATTGATCACATTCACTGGGGTAGCCAGTACTACCAAATCAGATGATTTAACTGCCTGATTAAAATGCATTGATTGATCGATGATCCCCAATTTTTTTGCCAAAGTTGTATGATCATCATTGGTATCAACGCCGATAAAATAATGCCCTTCTTCTACTGATTTCAACCCCAACGCAAAAGAACCGCCAAGTAATCCAACACCAATTATTGAAATTTTCATATTTCTTTTATATCAAAAGTTCCAATCCTTTCAATCACCTTTTTGAGAAGATCTTGTTTCACACAAAGTGAAACGCGGATATACTGTTTTCCTTTGTCTCCATACACCATTCCCGGTGTTACGAAAATGTCTTTTTTGTATAAAAGATAGTCCGCTAGTCGGTCTGAAGAACCAATTTGAGGATTGACTTTTGCCCAAATAAACATGCCTGTTTGTGATTTGTCATATGTGCAGGATAACACATCCAGAAACTGATACACCAATTCACGTCGCTTTTTGTATTCTGCATTTCGGGCTATATGCCAGGATTCAGGGTTTTTAAATGCCTCTACTGCTGCCAGCTGCATGGGTTTGAACATACCCGAATCCACATTGCTTTTTATTTTGAGAATGGCATCAATATATGATTTCTCACCTGCAACCCAACCAATCCGCCAACCAGCCATGTTATGTGATTTACTCATCGAGTTTAGTTCGATAGCAGTTTCCATAGCTCCATTCACTGACAACAAACTCAAAGGTTTACTTTCGTTCAACACGAGACTGTAAGGATTGTCATGACAAATGAGCACTTTGTTTTTTTTGGCAAAGGCAACAAGATCCTCAAATACTTTCTTTTCTGCAGGTGCACCAGTAGGCATGTTTGGATAATTGATCCACATCAGTTTTACCCTACTTAGATCCATCTGTTGGATTGCATGCAAATCCGGCCGGTATCCTTCATTTTCAATCATTGGATAGCTTATAGCTTTACCTCCAATCATTTCAGCCACAGCTCCATAAGATGGATAACCTAATTCAGGAACAAGGACCTGGTCTCCTGGATTCAGAAACGCCAATGAAATATGCGTAATCCCTTCTTTTGAACCGATCAGTGGAAGTATTTCATGTTCAGGATTTAAGGAAACTCCATAGATATTTTCTAGCCATTCTACTATAGCTTTTCTTAATTCCGGGATACTTCGATAGGCCTGATAACCATGGTTTTCCGGGATATTTGATTGCTTATTTAATTCGTCAATGGTAGCCTGTGAAGGCGACATATCCGGATTGCCTATGGCGATATTGATAATGTCTCTTCCTTGAGCCATCAGTTCCCTCACTTCCTGCAATTTCACCGAAAAATAATATTCCTGCGTTGTCTTGAGCCTGTCTGCGGTATCTATAATCATCTAAAACCTGCTAGTGAATAAAACGCGTACTATTTCATCATGATATAATGAAATAAGGTTACGCAAAAATGAAACGGCGAATTTACTTACACTTCGTTGTATAATAAACACTTTTGGGGTTATTTTTATTATTAGAGATTTTTTTGAGGAGTTGGGGAAATATGGAATTTAATAAGGAGAAGAAGGGAGTTAAGGTGTTGGAAAAGAGCGGAATATATCATGAAGAGAGATATATTCTTGCTAAACATGAATCTTCCGATAATGATATAAATGAGGTTCAAGAGCAATTTTCGCTCATGAAATCTGTTCCAATTATATTTTTTATAATTGACAAGTATGGGAAAATTATAGATGCAAACGATTTCACTAATGTTTTTTTCAGTTATGCCATTCCAACAGGGTCAAGTAAACTTTCGGGCATTTTAGCAGAAATATTATTTGAAAAAGACTTTTGTATCCATTGCCTAATTGAGCAGGCTTTTAAAAAAGCTGTAGCATCTCAGGAAGTTCGAATCGCTTCCGATAGCAAAAAATCTACTTGGATCGAAATGCACTTGAATTCGATTCAAAGTAAAAAAGGTGGTTTGACAGATAAAATACTGGTAACGGCGGTGGATATAACTGCTAAGAAAGAAACTGAGGTTTTACTACAACAAAACGAATCTACTTTAAATCAAATTTACGGTGAAGTCCCAGTAATGATTTATGCAATCGATGATCAGGCTGTTTTACGTCATGCAAATAAGAAAATGCTTGAAAAAACAGGGTATTCTCGAGATGAGGTGATTGGTAAAAAGATAAAAAACTTTTTATCAGATGAGTCAAAGAAGATTGTTTTTGGGGAGGTTATCCCAGAGTTGATCAAAACCGGGAAAGTCCTCAATCGGGAAGTACAGTTGATCATGAAAAATGGCGAACTCATGGATGTTCGATTTTCTGCTGTTCAATCAGCAGATGAAAAAGGCCGTTTTATAGGATTGACCGTTGTTGAAGATATTACCGAAGCAAAACGAATACAGGAATCGCTCATAGAAACCGACGAGCAATATCGAAAACTAATTCAGGGACTTCCAGACGTAGTCATCGTCATGGATATTTTTGGAAATGTCGAGTATGTTTCGCCAAACTATCATTTACTTTCAATAAAAAAGGAGGTTGGTGACCTTGTCGGGTCGCATATCCTTTCATGGATCGATTCTAATTTTCATGAAGCATTTTTAGAAAATATTCAGAAACTCATTGATGGACAACAATATGTAGTTGGTGTTTATGATTTTTTAACGGATGATAGACCCATTCATATTGATGTTCGATCCACATTGATTCATGATGCACACGGAAAACCGAGAGGATGTATTTCTATATTAAGAGACATCACCAAATACAAGAAAGATGAAGAGGAATTGCTCCTTAAAGAGCAAATTTTACAAAAAATTTCTGAGAATTCGGCTGATATCATCTGGATGATGGACAATAAGGACAACATTACTTTTGTAAGTAAAGCAGCCCAAAAAATTCTGGGATATACCCCTGAAGAGGCATTAAAGATGCCGATCAACGCATTGCAATCCTCCGCTGACTTCGAAAAAAAGAAATTAGCACATAGAGGCAAGTTCCCAATGAAGCGTTTGCCGGGACAGGTTTTTGATCCTGTTCATTTAGAAATTCAGCATTTTCATAAAAATGGTTCCAAAATATGGACCGACATGCTGAGCAGTCCTTTGTATGATGAGAATGATAACTTTTGTGGTTTGATTGGCATAATTCGGGATAACTCAGAACGAAAGGCCAATGAATTGGCAATACGTGAAAGTCAGGAACTATATCGTAGCCTAATCGAACTTTCTCCAGAAGGAATTATTATTATAAACAAGGGTAAAATAAAATTTGCCAACCGGGAATTTGTAAAAATGCTTATGGTTAAGCAAGAAAATCAAATAGTTGAGCTTAAGTTTTTGGATTTAGTAATGCTT
>JAHEMV010000314.1 GCA_024643455.1 Cytophagales bacterium | reverse complement strand
CAAATGCAAATGTGGGTGGATACAGTACAGTATGGGAACCAAAATATAGGCAGGCAAATCGATAATTTCTGGCTTGTAGGTGATTTGCGAATTACTCCATTGGGTCAGGTAGAATTTCTAAAAAAACTAATACTGGAGGAACTCCCATTTCAAAAAGAACATATTCATGCTGTAAAGGAGATATTGATTGAGGATCAAAATAATGAATATGTTTTTCGTGCAAAAACCGGATGGGCAGATTTTGGACAGGGGATAGGATGGTATGTCGGCTACCTCGAAATCCATGGAGAAACGTTTATTTTTGTAAATAACATCGATATTAATATTTACAAAGATGCCGGAGCCCGTAAAACAATTGTGAAGGAGATTCTTGATTATGCTTTTCAAATTAATTTGAAGATATAAATGGTATCAAACAAAAAAAGCATGATTTTCCCATGGGGGCATGAGCGGAGGTACAATGACTATCCTACCTTTATTAAAAATAAATTCGAAGGTCGAGTGCAAAAGCTCTCTATCAATGCTGGATTTACCTGTCCAAACCGTGATGGCTCTAAAGATTGGAGAGGTTGTTCATATTGCAATAATAATACGTTCCGACCAGAATATTGTGAGCCAGAAAAATCTATAACAGAACAAATCAATGAAGGGATTGATTTCTTTAAGAAGAAATATCCTGATATGCTGTATCTGGCTTATTTTCAATCCTACTCAAATACTTATGGTGACCTGCCACTTTTAGAACGAATTTATAGTGAGGCATTAGCACATGATAAAATTGTTGGTCTTGTAATCGGTACCAGGCCTGATTGTGTTGATGATCAGATTTTAGAACTGATTCAAAAAAAGGCAGAACACCATTTTGTGACCATTGAATATGGAATTGAAAGTACCTTTGATACAACCTTAGAAAGGATAAATAGGAGGCATACTTTTCAGGAAACTATCGATGCGTTTTCTAAAACAAATAATCTAAATATCCATACTGGAGGGCATTTGATCCTGGGTTTACCTGGTGAGAGCAGGGAAGATATGCTATGTCATGCAAAACGGATTTCAGATTTACCCATCGATACATTAAAACTACATCAACTGCAAATTGTGAAACAGACTACCTTCGCTAAGGAATATCAAAAACAGCCGGTAGATTTTGATTTATTTGATTTGAAAAATTATATCGAGCTGGTTGTAGATTTCTTAGAATTACTAAGACCAACCATTATGGTTGAGCGATTTGTGAGCCAGTCCCCAGGTGATATGCTTATAGCCCCTAAATGGGGTTTAAAGAATTTTGAAATTGTAGCCAAGGTCGAAAAGCGCTTAAAAGAAAGAGATACCTGGCAAGGGAAGTTGTTTCAATAAAACGTTCAATTGGGCTCCAAAATCAAGTTTATACTTGGTTACTAAGGTAACATTCCATCTAGTCTGAATAGAGTTGACTAATAATATTCACTTTAATACTATTTTTTCATATATTCGAATGAACATTCGATCAAAATGAAAAAACAAGATATTTTTGATACGGCGCTTTCTTTAATTGTTGCGCAGGGTTTACATGCGACACCTATGGCTCAAATCGCTAAAGAAGCCAATGTAGCTGCAGGTACGATATATCATTATTTCAGCAGCAAGGAAGAAATGATTCATAAATTATACCTCCAGATCCATGATGAGTTGCATCAACTGATGCATATAAAAGACATTGATTTGAATAACTTTGAAACCGAGTTTTCTTCACTTAGCTTAAGGATATTTAAATTTTTGATTCAGAATCCATCAAAATTTTATTTTCTGCAGCAATTTGAAAAGTCACCGTTTGGAAAAGGAGTTGAAGAATTTAATCATCATAATGAATTTCCGATTGAGGCAGAATTCTTTGAATTGGGTATAAAAAATAATAAGTTGAAATCCATGCCAGTAAGTTTGATGTCGAACCTGGTTTATGATAACCTGTCAGTTATGGTTCGGTTGCATCTGGCACAGCAAATCGAATTGAACAAAGAACTGATTCAAATCGTAATCGACGGTTGCTGGAATATGATCAGGAAATAGACATCTTTTCCAAATATCAGATTTACTGTTCTGCTGGTTTTACCTCAAAATCTGATTTTACTGCAAATAATTTTTGAATTCTGTTTGCCTCAAATAGTACGCTCTGTGCATCTTCCTGCACATAACCCAACATCATCGGGTCATTTTTGAGTAGAGGGTAGAAAGATATTGTTTTTGAATTTTTTGGGTTAATATCTTGAATGTCCATCGACACAGTACTTGGTGAACCAAGTAAACTATCATACTTTTGATTTTGACCTTTATCGAGATATCGGTCTACCTGCAGGAAATTAAATTCGTCTATATAGGACATCATACGCGCGGTATCTAAATCTTTTACTCCCTGAACAGTCAAAAAATTGAAATCAAATTTTATACTCAGGTCATATTCCGGATATTGAGTATAGTGTATTTCTAATTTTTGCAATGAACGCCAGTTTGTACTGAGGATTACCCTGTCGCGCCAGTCATTTGCTGGTATTTCAAAAATACCGGCTACATAACTTTCATAGCCTGGAATATTGACTATTGCAGGATCTTTTTTATCTGCTGACATCATATAGGATATGGTTTTGGTATCGTTTCCCGATGCGTAAAATGTACTGATCAAATCACCTTCCCTGGAAATTTCTATTAAATATCCATTCTTTAAAATATGATTAGCTATTTCTTCTGTTTGGGATTTAGGCACATTCCGTACTACTTCAGCATCTTTTAGGATGGAAAGCAGTACCTTAACAATATTTTGTTCCGCTTTATAGGTATCATTTACCATCCAGATTCCATCAGTTTTCCTGAGAACAATTTTTCCAATTGTCGACTGCATAGTAATCAAGTCTACGTTTGTGGTATCCTTAAGTGAAAATACTGCCTTATTTTCCAAAGTATTGGTACGCATTTCACTTGTCAGTCCCAGAATAATTGAAGTAAGGATCAAAAGTCCTAGCAATACCAGAAGGGAGATATTTAGTTTTTTTTGATTCATTATTTGAAGCGGGCGTATTTGCGTTTTCTCAGGAAGTATTTACTAATCCCAAAAATAATGATGACTACTATTGGCAGAATCAAATTGATCAATTGCCAGGTCAATTTTTGAGCTTTTACTTTCACAGTATCCAGCAACCTTATTTTAACTTCCTTGGATCGTGTATTAATTATTCCATTCTCATCAAGCAGATAGGTCATCACATTGTTTAGCAAATCTGCATTGGCATATCGGGTTTCAGTAAACTGGTCGTAACCAAGTTCTAGGGGTTGGCCAGTCTTTGGGTTGACATCATTTTGGGCAACATCACCATCTGAGATGATTAGCATTTTAGTTGGATTGCCATCAGCAATGAATGTTGATTTATCAGCATTTCCAGGAAGGAACCTGTTTTTATACAACGAAGTAAATTTTCCTTCGAAAATCCATGCCGTCACCTGTGGTCCTGAATTAAAGAATTCGGGCTTTATTTCCTTTCTCAATTCATCAATACTTACCTTGACAGGAGAGCTGAGTACTTTGGAATATTGCGAGGTTTTCATCAATGGTATTTTTATAATTCCATCTGCCTTCACCGTATCGATCGTGCCAACAAAACGGTGAACAACAGCATCCAGGTTGCGAACTGCGGGATGTTTAGAAAAATCATTTACAATAGGGTAGAAGGGCCAAGGCAACAATCGAATCTGTGGATTATCACCCATATTTCCAACAACTACAGGATGAGGCGCAGCATTCATGTCCAATACCAGGTTATGATTTACCCGAAAGCCGTATTTGAAAAACAAATCTTCAAGATTCGTTTCATAAGGTAAAGCCAGGTTGGTATCACTACCTGCACTATCCATATTCACACTGAGTGCATCAATGAGAAAAACAGCTTTTCCTCCTCGCATGATGAATTGGTCAATTTTATATTTATCATTTTCGTTAAATGGTTTCTTTGGTTTTGCTAAAACAATAGCATCAAAACCCAGCAAATTGGGCCTTTTTGTGAGATCTACGTTAAATACTTTGAATTTACTCATCAACACTGAGCTAAGTCCTGCCATTTCAAGAGTATCCAATTCCCCATGTCCTTTTAGCAGAGCAATGCGCTTGTTTTTTTGCTCTGTCAGCGATTTTATCGCACTGGAAAGTTCAAATTCGACACCCTCGATGGATTGGTTGAGTTGTTCCTGAGGAGAAGAGGTTTTGTTTCCTTTTAAAAACGTAATGCCCATCTCCTTTGTCCCATACGTGAGGATAGCTCCCGGGAAAACCAGCGTTTGCGTTCGTTTTCCATCAACGTTATCATAAAGATTGGTAGCCTGTATTCCTTTTTTGATCAGGCTTTCATAAAACTCCTGACGGGCTTTCTGGCTTTTGGCAGTAGATGGATCTATAAAACGAAATTGAAGATTGCTTCCAGCATATACCTTAAATTCATCCAGGGTTTCCTTCACACTTTTTTGAAGCCTTTTTACTCCGGCAGGGAGATCACCTTCAAGATAGACGTCCACATAAACTACATCATCCAATTCTGATAGCATATTTATTGATGCATCAGAAATAGTATAGCGATGTTCTTCGGTGAGGTCAAAACGATAAAAAAGCCTGGCGGAAAGCTGATTTACAACAATAATGACAAATAAGCCAATTAGTGTATATAAAATAGATTCGAGCTTTTTACTATCTAATTTTACCATTTTCTGCTCCTTAAAATTAGATTAGTCAATAAAAGCATACCACTAATGACACTTGAAAAGTAAATCAAATCCCGGGTGTCGATTAGCCCTTTACTCATGGAATTATAATGGTATAAAATGCCGAGTTGATCGATCAGGTCGGCAACCTTCATGAATATACTAAGCCCGGATATCGCATTGAATCCGAAATACAAAAAAAAGCTCAGAAACACAGCAATGACAAAAGCCGTTACCTGGTTTTCTGTGAATGATGAAGAAAAGATACCAATGGAAGTAAAGGCGGCTCCAAGCAAAAAGAGTCCGAAATATGAACCGACTACACCTGCCGTATCTATATTTCCTAAAGGATTGCCCAGATAGCTAATTGTAAAATAATAAAGTAAAGTTGGCAAAATGGAAAAGGCGACCAGGAAAACGCCTGCAAAATATTTTCCGAGTATGATATCAATATCTTTAATTGGTCTGGTGAGCAATAATTCCATGGTTCCTCCACGCTTTTCTTCAGCAAACATGCGCATGGTAATCGCCGGAATCAGGAACATAAAAATATAGGGGCAAAGCGAAAAGAAAGAACTCATATCCGCAAATCCATAATCCAATACACTTGTTTCCGGAAAAACCCACATTAGTAAGCCTATACCGGTAAGGAAGACCGCAATGATAATATAAGCGATTAGTGAATTGAGAAAGCTGTTGATTTCTTTTATTAGAATCTGGATCATATGATCACTGGTTCTTTGTTAATTGTCTGAATACATCCTCCATAGAATTGCTTTCCTGGTTCATCCCAACCAGTGTATAGCTTTTTTCTGTGGCAAATTTAAAAATTGCGGGCCGAACGTCAACATCTTTTATAGCTTCTATTACCAGGATCAAATCTTTTTGCCGAATAGAAATAATTCCATCTATCTTTTTTAATGCTTCAACATCAATTTTTTCTTTGAATTCCACCGTAATCACTACGGTAGAATTTTGAATATTTTTCAGGTTGTCTGGAAAATCATCTGCTACCAGGTTGCCATTGTTGATGATGAGAACACGACTACATAATGCCTGAACTTCCTGCATGATGTGGGTTGAAAAGATTACCGTTTTATTATTGCTCACATTCCGTATTAACTCTCTTATCTCAAGAATCTGGTTTGGATCAAGTCCTGTTGTTGGCTCATCCAGGATTAGCACTTCCGGATCGTGTAACAAAGCCTGTGCAAGACCAACACGCTGTCGGTATCCTTTTGAAAGCGCACGGATTAGTTTGTTCTGTTCTTTCTGCAATCCACATAATGCAATCATTTCCGGAACACGCTCCCGAATGAATGCTCGGCTTGAAATATGAAGAGAACCGACGAAAGAAAGATATTCGTGAACATACATATCAAGATACAGAGGATTGTGCTCTGGTAAATATCCGATATTCTGTCGGGACTGAATGGGCTGCTGTACGACGTCAAATCCGCATACTTTCACCATGCCAGAGCTTGGAGGAATGAATCCTGTGATGATCTTCATCGTAGTGGATTTTCCAGCTCCATTTGGGCCCAAAAAACCTACGATTTCTCCCTTTTGCGCCAGGAAAGAAATGTTATTCACGGCTAGCTGTGAATCAAATGTCTTGATTAAGTTTTTTACTTCGATGGACATTTTACTGTCATTGGTTTGTCGTCCGGAGATCGCATCCTTTTAAGAAGCCCCGAAATTAAAAATTACACAACAATAAAACGAAATGGGAGATATTTATTTTAAAAATAAAGAAAGATGAAATTGCCTTGGAATGATTTGAGTTTATAAGAAAAACA
>JAHEMV010000313.1 GCA_024643455.1 Cytophagales bacterium | reverse complement strand
ATAATTATGAAAGCAATTGAATGTTTAAAGTATGGCGGTTCGGAAAACTTAGTACTAACGGAATTTGAAAAGCCAACCCCAAAGGATAATGAAGTACTTATTAAAATCAAAGCTACCTCTGTAACAACCAGCGATGTTCTTATTCGAAGACTGAACGAACCAATGGTTACAAGATTTATTCTTCAGATGATTTTTGGTTTCGGCAAACCAAGGAATCCAATTTTGGGAATGGTTTCTTCGGGCATTGTTAAAGCAACAGGCAAGAATGTAAGCAAGTTTAACGTAGGCGATGAAGTATTTGCCTATGGCTCGATTTCACCAACAAAACGTCATTTTGGGTCTTATGCAGAGTACATCTGCTTACCTCAAGACTGGAACATTACACACAAACCAAGAAACATGAGTTTTGAAGAATCAGCAGCCATTCCTTATGGAGGATTGCTTGCTTCTCATTTATTGAAAAAGACTTCGATTAGTAAGGGAGACAAAGTCTTGATCTATGGCGCCTCAGGTAGCATTGGTACCATGGCGATTCAATTGGCAAAGCATGCTGGCGCGCACGTTACAAGTGTTTGCAGCAGCAAAAACTTTGAATTGGTAAAATCTTTAGGAAGTGATGAGGTAATTGATTACACCACACAAAATGCAGCGTCAAAATTAGAAACTTATAAGTATGTGATTGATGCAGTTGGGAATAAAAAATCCTCTACCCTTAAAGAAGCAAGCAAAAAAACTCTTACCCCTAAAGGAAAGTATATCTCCATAGATCATGGAACGCCATTAACTCCAAAAGATACCTTCATGAATTTAAAATCCTTGGCGGAGCAGGACAAAATAAAACCTGTAATTGATCGAGTTTATCCCTTGGAGAAAATGGCGGAGGCGCATGAATATGTTGAACTGGGACATAAAATAGGCAATGTAGTCATCTCGGTTTAGCAGGACTCTATTGTATTTAGATTATAATTATTTAAAGAATACATCATGAAAAATGTATATATCAAATTTCTAAGAGTTTTGCCAATGATTTTTATTTGTTTTACAACGAATGAGGTCTATTCGCAAGTACTTCATACATCTACAGATAAGCAAAGTGCGATTGCTCGTTTTGTTCATCATGAAAAAGTAGCGTTAAAACTCGATTATTTCGGTGAGTTGGTTCTTCACCCAGGTATGACAGTGGGGGTTGAATATTCCTTATCCAAAAACAAACTCCTTACTGTCCATTGGGACAATGACCTAGGTGGATACTATCACCGTTGGAATAATGTAGCGGTGTTTGTGAAATCTTCAATAGGAACACGCTTTAATGTTGGGGCAGTTTTCGCTGATATCAATGCAGGAATTGGTTATATGCATTCATTCGCAGCGGGTACAATTTATCAAAGAGCATTTGATGGTGTTGTTGAAAAGGCGCGCAATTGGGGGCATCCTCATTTCATGCCCAACGCATCATTTTTACTCGGTTGGGACGCCTCCCGCAATGGGAATCAGCAATGGACTGTTCATGTTGGTCCAGAAGTTTACCTGCAATCATCATTTAACCATATTTTTCTACCACATGTAGCTGCAAAGCTTGGTATGACTTACAAATTCAAATAATCATGAAAAATCAATTCTTAGCTATCGCATCCATCATTTTAATTACCTTTTCTTCATGTAAAAAAGAGAGCTTTTTTGATGGAGATCACTTTTTTGTGAAAAATGCAGGTGCGGAAATGCCGGTCTATGTGAAAGGGAACATTGAATCAAAAACCTTCATTCTATTTCTTCACGGAGGTCCTGGTGGAAATGCAACGCTTCCTTCTTTTATGCCAGTTTCAAAGGAATTGGAAAAGGACTATGCTTTTGCATATTGGGATCAAAGAGGGTCTGGACTTTCTATGGGGAATCCTGACCCAAGCACATTCACGGTTGAACAATTTGTAGATGATCTAGACCTGGTTATCGAAACCATTAAGTTGCGTTATGATAATCCAAGAATTGTATTCTATGGAATAAGCTGGGGAGGTGCTTTGGGTAGTGCCTATTTAAGTACGGGTAATTATCAAGAAAAAGTGGATGGATTTATCTGTATGAATAGCGGACATAATCTGGTTGAAGGGTTGCCCAAGTCAGTAGTTTTTGTAAAAAACTATGCTCAACAACAGATTGACCTAGGCATTGATGTGGAATATTGGACAGATGCCCGTAATTGGTGCGCAACCATTCCAGACATGACTGTCAAGGAAAACTATTTCAAGTACGATGCTTATTTGTCAAATACCAATGCCTATCGTTTAAATGCTGACCAAGAGGTTCAAGGGCCTGAAGTAGGAGCAATGGGGTCAATGAACTCATACCTTTCATTAGCTATCTTTTTCAATGGTCAATATTTAGCCAAAAATTTCAATATCCTCGAGCTAAACCTGAGCAAAGACATGGAACGAATCAAAATTCCTTCCATTGTGATTTGGGGAAGACACGATGGTGTCAATACCATCGAGATGGGCTTTGATGCCTTTAACAGCATCGGTGGACCAGGTTTTACGGAAAAGCAAATGGTGATTCTTGAAAACAGTGCCCACGAAGGTTATATGGAAGAACAAGATTTATTCATTGAGACGTTTCGGGGCTTTGTGGATAGTATCTAACATTCGGATAATTAAATCGTCTAGTTAAAATTTTCAAATAAGTTAACAAAATGTTTACGAAACAATCAGAACGAAAAGAAGCGTGGAAAACAATCTTTCTATTTCTTGCACTCATAGTTGTACTTACTTCACCTTTCCACTATGCCTTAGTGAACTTATATCCATCACGAATATATGTTGGGGCTATGATGTGGTGTCCCGCGATAGCTGCATTTATTACTTTAAAAATTAAAAGGCGTAAAATTTCATCGCTCAATTGGAATTGGGCAGAGTGGAAATATATCCGATCGTCTTATTTTATTCCAGCCTTGTATGGTATCATCACTTATTTACTAGTCTGGATATTCGGATTAGGAAGCTTAGTTAACGAAGAGATAATTACAGATTGGGGGAAGGATCTCGGTTTGATTGGCATAGGAACATTAAACCCAACAGCGATCACCATCATTGCAATTATCTTATTAGGAACTATAGAGGTGATAAGAGCTTCGGCTACAACTTTGGGCGAGGAAATCGGATGGAGAGGATTTTTTATCTATGAATTAAGGAAAGTACTGTCTTTTACTGGAGTATCTGTTTTTAGTGGAATAATCTGGGCTGCCTGGCATTGGCCGCTCCTTGTTTATTATAGTGATAATGTGCTTTTGGAATTTATCACATTCTTTATAGTCATTATTTCAATGTCATTTATCATGGCATATTACACCTTTAAATCTAAAAGTGTATGGCCGGCAGTTTTATTCCATGCGGTGAGTAATGTTTATATTCAAAAAATAATGCCTGAAATAACCATTAAAAGAGAAGGAACCGAATATTGGCTTGGGGAAAACGGAATCATGTTCGCAATAGTTACATGTGTTATTGGCATTTACTTTTGGAGAAAAGCCATCAAGGAAAAACTGTAAATAAATCACTTTTTTAATTTGATATCCCCAGCATCAGCAGGCAATATTATACTGCTACTATTTGACCATGTCGTAATTATTATAGCTGAGTCAATATATTAAGTTCACTTCTTAACCCAAGTCAATGAAATCGGAATTGCTTGTCACCAATTTTGTGTAAACAAATTTTAAAAAATGTAAAATCATGAAATCACAAAAAACAATTGCACGTACATTTGGTGTCTTCTTCATTCTTGCCTTCGCTTCTTATGGTGCAGGAAGTGGACTTATCGCCTCACTTGCTGACGTAACCACTTCACTCAATAACGTCAGCGCGGATTCAACTTCGTTAGTGATCGGTGTAATTCTGATGGCGCTGGTTCATACCATCGTGAACATTGGACTTCCTGTTTTGATGCAACCATTGCTTCAACCCGTAAACAAGATTCTGAGCGTGGGCTATTTAAGCTCAGGTATTGCGGCTACCATTACATTGATTGTTGGTGCCATCTTAGTGATGTTGTTTGTTCCATTAAGTTCAATGTATACGCAAGCAGATGTGGCAGATCACGCCTATTTTGAAACAATAGGTACGCTTCTTGTGAAGGCTAATTTCTATGCCTATCAAATTGGAATGGCCATATGGGGTTTTGGCGGATTAATGTTATGCTACTTGCTATTCAATTCAAAACTGGTTCCTCGCGGTCTAGCTGTATGGGGGTTGATAGGTTATTTGGTTTTCATTGTCGGAACTATTGCTGAACTTTTTGACCTTCCAATTGGTGTTCAATTAGCGCTGCCTGGAGGATTATTCGAAATTACCTTGAGTATTTATTTGATTGTAAAAGGGTTTCGAAAAACTGAATTGACCAACTAAATATTATCTGAAGCAATGCGCTTTCTTATGCGGCTTAAAGATTCCGGTTTTACCCCGATATAACTTGCAAGGTAATATTGGGGTATTCGCTGGAATAGGTTGGGCCTTGTTTTTAATAGATTCAAATAGCGTTGCTCAGGCGAATCGGTATAATAAGAAGCTAAAGCTTCTCTTTGTTCAGCAAAGGCCTTTTCCATTATGGTGCGAGATATGGTTTCAAACCTTGGGAAGCGCTGAAATAGTGCTTGACCTTGCTCTTCATCACCAACAACAACAGTAGTATCTTCAACACAAATCCAATTATGAGTTGCAGCCTTATTTGGTGTAAAGCTATTTAACGAAATAGCCCATTGTTCTTCTGTAATAAAATTAGTTGTTTTTTCTTCGCCTTCTGTCAGAATGTATTCTCTAACACAGCCCTCAAGAATAAAATAGGTTTTTACTGAAAACTGTCCCTCACGCAGTAAATATTCACCCTTCTTGTAGGTTTTTGTTTGCATACTTTCGGTAATCGCTTCCGCCTCCTCTTTTGAAAGTGGCGATATTCTTGAAAAATAGTCTACAAATTTGTTTCCCATTTGTTTATGCTAAAATGTTATTCTAAAATATCTTATCATATTTATTGAACCCTCGTGTCTTCATTAGATTGCCGATAACGGCTCGTGTATGGTGTCGTAGCATCCCGCAGGGTGCTATGCACTATACATAGTGTTGTGCTTTCGTTTTTTAATTTTTATTTCTCATTTTTAAAGTAATCTCTCCAATATTGTATGCATATATGGAAGCAGGTAGAAAAGTGAATTTTAGCCCTTGTATTTCCTTCATTCCTAATTGATCAATTGAAGTAACAACTGCCGATTCAAATTTATTTGTTTCACAAAATTTAATTAAACTTTTTAATTCTTGAGGTTTGTCGAAATATCTATTACTCCATTTAATTTCTACTCCCCAAACTGGCTTATAACTTTTATCATCTACTAAGACAAGGTCAACCTCACCTTCGTTTCTACCTTCTTTCCACCTAGCATAGGTTAAGTCTAGTTGCTCCCTGTGCATCCATTGTGAAAGAATTGCTGTTTCTACCATGTTTCCCATTTCTTGGTCTGTTTCACTTATCGGAGAAAATAATGCAGTGCGTAAGGATGGGTTGGTAAGATATACTTTGAAGCTTGTTATTCTTTTTAATCTTTTTGCATTGACTCCAACCTTATTTAATACTTTAATTAGGAATGCTGCTTCTAAATATTCTAAATACTTCTTTAATGTATCTTTTTGAATTCCACTTTCCCGAGACATTGTCTCATATGAGAATTCGTTTCCTGTATTATACGCTATGTATGTAAAAAATCTGTTTAATTCTTGAACATCTTTAATTCCATACAAGCTTGGCAAATCTCTAAGAAGAACTTTGTCTACAATGTCGTTTTTAACGTATCGACCCATGTCTCCTTGTATTTTTTCAGATAATACAACTTCTGGGTATCCTCCAAAATTTAAATAATGGAGAAATTCTTTATTTAATACTTTTGAATCATGAGTTAAGCAATACTTTATATCCTTGTCTCCATATTGAATATCACCTTCAAAAATTAAATGGTCTAATTTTTTCAAATGGATATATTCTTGAAATGTTAATGGAGGTAATAGAAAGTCAGTAAATCTTCCCGCTCCGCTCTCCGTACTGTGCCATTTCAAAGCTGCGGCTGCTGAGCCAGAAACAATGAATTTAGTTTCAGGGTATGAGTCAACCAATATTTTTAAATGCCTTTCCCAGTCTTTCAAATATTGTATTTCATCAAAAAAGACATAACAACCATTAAGGTTTTCAAGATTTAAAGAATCTTTGCATAGAGTTAAAACGTCTTCTAGGCTTAAATTGACGTAAATCGGGTTGTCAATTCCGATAAAGAATAGTTTATGAGGATTTGTTCCTTCTTTCAGTAAGTTTTCAATGCAATGAAATAGCATTACTGTTTTACCAACCCTCCTAGGGCCCATGAGAACTAATGCTCTTTTAATACTCCTTTCAAGAACGAATGGATAAAAGAGGTCAAAATATAGTCTCTTGGACATTGAGCTGTATGTGTTCGGTATTTCTTTAGTAATCCACCATGGATTTTCATATCGAAGGCGTTCAA
>JAHEMV010000312.1:5393-6539 GCA_024643455.1 Cytophagales bacterium | reverse complement strand
AAGCCATCAATAACGAGTTGATTCTGAATATCATTTTCAAAAGTAAAGGACAGTTCTTTATTGGTTTTATTTTCATAGTCAATCTGGTTATGACCCATGTTAAGGTATATCATGCGATAGTTTGTGTTGGTCCAAACTACAGGATAATAACCACTATGCCATATCTCATGCAATTTTGGACCTGTCCCCAATGGAAAACTAGTCGAATCTATGGAGATTAAAACATCAATATCATCATTTTCCCATAAATCCTTCTCCCATTTATACCATTCATTTGGTGACGATTTAAATAAAATCGGCAGGTTTTTGGTAGCTGGATGTGATTGATTTTCCACACGCAAGTTTGCTGAAGTTGGTTGCCAGGTATTCCCGACATAGGCTCCACATCCCAGGAATGTGATGTGATACCAATCCCAATCCTGGTTAAAATCGGATGGAGTTAGTGCAAATCCTGCAAAATGAAATCCCATCCAGGCGCCTCCATTTTCCATGTATTTCATGAATGCCGTTCTTTGAGCTGGCTCTTCCGGGCGACTATCCAAAAATAAAACCACCTGATATTTCGACAAAAATTCATCATTCAAATTTCCCCAATTATCGGTGGAGTCGTATTTAAAATTAAGTTCTTCAGCAGTTTTACTAAACCATTTATTGGCTTCATGGACAAAGCTGATATGTGCCTGGTCGCTTTTCCCGGTGTAAAAAGCAATAACACTGAATTTTGGAGATTGTGCCTGAACAGGTAGTTCAGAAAAAATTGACAAAAACAAACCAAGTAATATTAATCTTAAGGCCATATAGAACAAATTATTAATAAAAAAATGATCGGAGACCGTGAATGCACTTCATTTTTATTGCCCCGGTTAAATTAAAAAAAAGCTGGCAAATCATTAGAATGAAATAGGATAATAAACTCTTTATAAGCAAATAATATTGATCCATAAATTTATACATTATACAAATTGCAAAACACATAATCTTTCATTAACCAGCTAAAATGATTTCAAAATCCTTATTAATTACGGGATCAAGTAAAGGTATTGGTCTTGAAACTGCATTTGCTTTTACGAAGGCTGGGTACAATCAATTTACAACCATGCGAAATCCGGAAAAGTGCCTCGAACTTGGAAAATGAGCTAAAAAAGA
>JAHEMV010000312.1:0-5383 GCA_024643455.1 Cytophagales bacterium | reverse complement strand
CATTAAAATGAAATAGAATAATAAACTCCTTATAAGCAAATAATATTGATCCATAAATTTATACATAATACAAGTTGCAAAACATACAATCTTTCATTAACCAGCTATTAACCATTCTAAAATGATTTCAAAATCCATATTATTTACGGGCTTAAGTAAAGGTATTGTTCTTGAAACTGCATTTGCTTTTACGAAGGCTGGGTACAATCAATTTGCAAGAATGCGAAATCCGGAAAAGTGCTCCGAACTTGGTAAAAGAATCGTCACCCATATCCATCTTTTTATTTGATGTAAATTCTGATAAATCCTAGTATGCAGCGCTGTCAGGGAAGGATTTGGACTAGATGTCCGGCGATAATTATAGTTTAATCTGGAGAAATAAAAAGCCAGTAAATCACTAGAATATGTTTTACTGGCTTTTTATTGTTAAATATAGAGAACATCAAAAATTAAATTTTTGGCACCTCCCACCCATTATTGTATTTTGCCTTAATCAGCTTATTGGCTTCTTCATCATTCTTGAATGATCCTTTTTCTGCATCCCAGTAAACTTTTCTTCCAGTCTTATAGGCTATATTCCCCATTTGAGCATTGATTGCAGCAACACTTCCCGAGGCAATTGGTGTATTCAACATCGTAGCGTCGTTTGCTTTTATTGCTGCTACAAAATTTTGAGTGTGCAAATCCAGGTGATTTGGTCCATTTCCAATTTTAAAAGCTTCTATCGGTTCCATTTTGTTTGCACCCCAGTTACTATATCCTTGCGCTTCTCTTTCTACTACAACTTCATATCCATCTCGATTTACGATGAGTGTGCCGTTATTTCCAATAAAAGCGATCCCTTCTCTCCTACCATATGGACCTGTATCAATACCGGTCGCGTGCTCCCAAAGCATATTGAATCCTTCATACTGAAAGACGGTCTGTAATGTATCCGGCGTCTCAGAAGCATCATCAGGATAGGCCAGTTTACCACCGGTAGCCATAACAGAAATTGGCGCTTTTGCATTCATTGCGTATAATGCGATATCGATTTCGTGTACGCCCCAGTCGGTCATTAATCCACCGGCATAATCCCAAAACCATCGAAAATTGAAATGAAATCGATTGGGATTGAAGGCTCGCTTGGGTGCAGGCCCTAACCAGAAATCATAATCCACCCCTTTTGGAGCTGCTGAATCCGGAAGCACAGGTACCGGCTTCATCCATCCCTGATAAGCCCAAACTTTCACCAATCTGATATTTCCTAATACACCCGAACGTACAATTTCAATCGCTTTTTTGTAGTGTGGTCCACTCCGTTGCCATTGTCCAACCTGAACAATTTTTCCGGTTTGTGACTGGGCTTTCACCATAAGATTACATTCTTCAATGGTATTCGCTATCGGCTTTTCAGTATAAACATGCTTTCCAGCTTTTACCGCATCAACCATAATCTTGCAATGCCAATGATCAGGAGTCCCAATCACCACTGCATCTATATCTTTATTATTAAGTAATTCACGGTAATCACTATACGTTTTGGGAATATTCTGCCTGATTTTAGCATAATCTTCCAATCGTTTTTTTACTACATTTTCATCTACATCACAAATGGCGACCACATCGACATCGCTCATTCTTAAAAGTGATGAGGTATCTGACCATCCCATACCATTACATCCGACGACTCCTATCTGTAGTTTGTCATTAGGGGATAAAATTTTCTTACTATTGGCCTTTAAAAAAGTGGGTGCCATAAAAATACTGCCCGCAAGGGCTGCAGAGGCATTTTTTGTAAAATTTCTTCGTTTCATGGAATTTTATTTTGGGTTACATCCTTTTAATTCAGGCTTCAAATTAGTGATAAACAATATTACTTATATCAATTTTAAACCAAATTTTAAGAAAAGCATTCAATTAAATTGACAAAACGTAATTATTCACTTCTCAAATTTGAAACAATTGAAAAGCTAAGCATTTAGTAAATAAACTCATACAACAAACGATTCAACCCAGCCGTAGAATTACTTGAATTTAAAGCGCAATTACCTTATCTTACCATATCTGTAATACCAAAGTCAATAGCAAACCACAGCCATGCAGAACTTAATTTTTGATAGCCACAAAATGAAAGATGCCGATGATTCACATTTACTAAATTTATCATCGAAAATCCATCGAAATAGCTCTTATCCAGAGAATCCTATTCACTTTAAATTATTTTCACCCCAAGACTTTCCATGCAAAAAAGAATCTTCGCAACGATTTTCTTTTTTATATCAGTTTAAAATGCTTTTCGTTTTAGTTCTTACAGGCACATTTCTACTAATCAGTCCGTTAACAAAATCGCAGACTCTTTTTGAATCATATGACATCATGGAAATTTCCATAAAGGGTGACCTCAATTTTGTATTCAATAACCGTGATGAAGAATCTGAATATTATAAAGCATCACTGCACTATCAGGCTGACCAGGAGACTATTAGTATCCCACTAAGGATTAAAACCCGTGGACACTTCCGAAAGATTTCATCCAATTGTAAATATCCTCCACTACTTTTGAATTTTGCTAAATCTAATACACCAAAAGGCTCTGTTTTTTGGGGCCAGGACAAAATGAAGTTAGTTACACCCTGTCGGGGTGATCAATATGTGATAAATGAATACCTGGTCTATAAAATATATAATCTTATCACACCAAAAAGTTTCAAGGCCAGACTAGTAAAGGTAATCTATGAGGACACGGTAAAAAATAAAATTTCAGATCAATATTTCGGGATACTCATTGAAGAAGAAGCACAAATGGCTGAACGCAATCTGTCGAAACCAATTGAAAAAATGGGTTTATATCCTCAAATGACGCAAAAAAAGGACTTTCTGAAAATGGCTGTCTTTGAATTTATGGTAGGAAACACAGACTGGTCCGTGCAATATCTTCAAAATATAAAGCTAATTGTTGAAGATTCGACAAGCCTTCCCACAACGGTACCCTACGATTTTGATCATGCCGGAATCGTTAGAGCACCGTATGCGCATCCTGCTCCAGAACTAAAAATGAGTTCTACTTTAGAAAGGAGATATAGGGGTTATTGCATACCAGAAATGAAGGAATATGATGAAGTATTTGAAACTTTCAACCTCCTCAAAAATGATTTTTATGCACTTTATTCTGGCAATCCACTATTAAGCACTGGTTATCAAAAACAAACATTGAAATTTTTTGATCAATTTTATGAGACGATTAACGATCCAAAAAAAGCCGAAAAAGCGTTTCTGTATCCTTGTGATAAAAACGGCACTGGAAATATCATCATCCAGGGATTAAAGAAAATTGAATAAGTATCCATTATTCTGTTCTGCATTTATTCAAGATCTCAGATTCAAATAATTTATCGCTTTTGAAGGTTTTATAAAAATCTAAAACAAATTTCTCAAGAGAAGCATAATCCTTCGCATCCAATAAATCCTTGTATTTATTCATGATAGCAAAGATGGGTTCTTCGAGTTGAATGTATTGATTCCTTACATAAAAAATTGCATTATTATCTGACCTGCAAAAACCCCTGTAAATCCGGTCTTTGATATTGGTCATACCCAATTCTGGATGAATTACGCCATAAGGAGCATCAACGAATCCCGACTGGTCAAAATCGTAGGTCAAAGGAATATTTCGAACGGGGTCATGCGTTTGAATAATTTTTGCATTATGCAAAAAAGTTGTTGACCAATCTATATTGGCAATAAGGTATTGAAAAAAATCATGTCTAATCACTGTGGTATCATGCATAGCCAAAGGGTGCAAGTTTGATTTGTCTTTTACCACTGCATCAAATCGTTTCGCGACAAGATCATCATCTTCAATAAAAAATCCTGTGAGTTGGTAATTTTTGGCATTTTTTCCTGATAGATCCCAAAAATCAATATTCAAAAGTCTTGTGCTAAAAGTATATGGAGTGACCGCCTCATATATCTTGTAGCACAAAAACTCTTTTACGATAAGTGCGTTGTTGTCACCACTTTTATTGCAGGGCAGCACAAGTTTCAAAGCTTTATTTCCTTCAAAAAGCGTCTCCTTCGCATCTTCCTTTTTAATTTTGATTCGAAGCGGTGAAAAAAAACATTGTTTAAGCCTAAAATCTCCTCGGGTTCTAATATCCACTTTAATCGAATCCCAAACTCCAGTCTCTTTTTCATAGTGAAGCGATCCTTCCATATAGGTAGAGTCATTCGTTTCTTTCTTCACATCTTTAAGCGAAATACTCAGTTTAATGTTAATTGGAGTGTCTTGAGAAAATAATGGAGTAAACTCTGATTTTTGTGCAAATAGCGATTGACCAAAAAGAGAGAGAAGAGTTAAAATGAGAAATTTGTTCATAATATTCATAGTTGGGATTACAACATACAAATTCTTGTATTAAATTCATACTCAGGAGCAAATGAAAGTATGATGCGATTTCATTCAAGATAAATACAACGAGGTAATTCCGGCGATAAGCAATTGATAAGAATTCTCAAAATAAAAGGTCAACATACTTAAAAATGAAAAGTTCAAACCAACCAAAGCTCTGCCTTTTGCTGGCTGCGCTAATAACCTTTGCATTAACCAATTCATTATTTGCACAGATAACATCAAAACAGCCCTTCCCTGAAATCAAAATAACAGTTTCACAGAATCAGCTAAACAAAATACTGTCAAGCCAAGGTTCAAAATTGAATTTGAACAATGCAGTAATAACAGTTAATAATGATACTGCAATCATCAAAGACATGCATTTAAGGGGTAAAACAACACTTTACTTTAAGCGCAAATCGTTTTCTGTCGATCTTGACAAAACCATGAATGTATCAATTGACGGAGAAAAAATTCCCCTCAAAAAATTTGATCTGCTTAACCTGGCCATGGACAAAAACCTTTGGCATAACCGCTGGTCTTTTTTAATGATGGCCCAATATGGAATATTCCCACCCTTCAACTCGTATTGTACCGTATTGATAAATAATGAATCCCAGGGAATCTATCTATTGGTCGAAAAACCGCAGTATACTGCTTCATCACTGGAAAGTCCATATATCATTCGACGTGGCCTAAACCATGTCATTGAAAAAGAATACATTGAGACCAAATCAAAAGAAGAAATAAAGCAATATAGAAAACAGTATTACGCTTTGTATGAGACAAGAAAATTGAGTGGAGATTTACTCTTTCAGCATATTAATAAATCTATAAATACAGACCAATACTTCAAATGGATTGCTTTTAACTATCTCATCATGAATGGGGATTATTCCGATGAACTTTTTCTTTTTATCAATCCTGAAACAAAGCTTTTTGAAGTGATTGCCTGGGATTATGATGATATTTTTAAGGGAAATCCTCATGAAGGCAAACAAAAAAGAACAG
>JAHEMV010000311.1 GCA_024643455.1 Cytophagales bacterium | reverse complement strand
TGCAGAAAAGAGGCATATCTCAAACACTGGCAATTATCATCGTATTTGTTTGTACCATCGCCATGTTTTTTGGTTTTGGAGAGTTGATAGTGAATTCGCTTTCTTCTTTTTCAGATCAGGCACCACTTTTTGAAAAGAATCTGAGTGACATGATGACCTCAGTTATTCAGTTTTTCAGCGATAAGGGAATTGATATTTCCTTAGCGGAGATGTCCGGGCTTTTTGATCCATCAAAAATAATGGGCCTGACAGCAGGACTCTTAGGCCAATTGGGTGGATTTATGGGGAATGCCTTTACCATCTTCTTCCTCGTGCTCTTTTTATTATTGGAATTGGATAGTGTATCCGTCAAAATCAAGGCAATAATTAAAGGCTCAACAGACTCCCTTAAATATTTAAATGTAATCGGTAATAGCATACGTCACTACCTTTCCATTAAAACATTTACCAGCCTGTTAACAGGCATTTGTGTTTGGATTTTGCTGGCGCTCATTGGTTTGGATTATGCAATTTTGTGGGGACTTATTGCATTTCTTTTGAACTACATACCGAATATAGGTTCGATCCTTGCAGCGGTCCCCGCCGTTCTGTTCGCTATCATACAAATTGGTTTTGGTGGTGCTTTATGGACCATTTTGGTATTTGTGGTAGTCAATGTAGTAATCGGAAATGTGATCGAACCAAAAATCATGGGCAAAGGCATGGGGCTTTCTACATTTGTTGTGTTTTTTGCCCTCATCTTCTGGGGATTTGTACTGGGAACTGTCGGGATGTTCCTGTCTGTTCCGCTTACTATTGCTATCAAGATTATGTTGGAGCAAAACCCGAAGACAAGGGGCATTGCCATTGCGTTGGGCACTCAGGGTGAAGCCCAGGTAATTGTAGATCATCAAGCACCTTCAGCTCCGCCGGAATAATGTTTTTTAAGGCCAATTCAAGATCGGGCCCCATTTGGAAGAATAGGTGATCAGAAGATTATTTCACACGCCGCATGAAAGATAAGTATTACTGGCCTCCCTCCGGTCTATCTTGGTCCAACTTTCCTGATGGCCGTGGAACCTTCTCGTGTTGGATTTCAAAAAGTGCGACAAGAGGCCTGGTACTTTCATTATATTCCAACAGTACCTTGGCAATCCCGGCAAAAAGCATAAAAAGGATCATGCCCGACACGCCCCAAATCAAGGACTTACGATGTAAAATTTGTAAGAGCTTTCTTGTTGGTGTAAACAAAAGTGTAATCATTTTCTTATTTACAACTATCCTAATCTTGCTTTTCTTAGGTCATATTATTATTTCTAACCCATCAAAAATCCCAACTAAGCGCATACCACTGCAAAATTGATATCCATCCTGGAAGCATTATAAATGAACCAAGAAACTATTAGTTCCTGCCTATTTATTATGATTTTGGCAGCAAGTAGGCGAAAAATGAAATTCTGCTGCGTAGAAATAAGATGAGAATCAATCAGGAGAAGGCAAAAATCGTGATTGCATTCCAATTGGGCTATTCTTTGGATTGAAGCCCATTTTGATCAATCAAATAAATCAAAGAAGCCATTGCCGCAGCCCCAAGTTCCAGTTCACGTTTATTTACCTTTTCAAATGTATCTGCTTCTGAATGGTGGTAATCAAAGTATCGCTGGCTATCCGGAATAAATCCGATCAAGGTTGTACCCTGATCTTTCAATGGATCAATGTCAGCTTCTCCAGCACCTTGCACAAATTTTCTGAGGTCATAAGGAATAAATAGGTCTCCCCATCCCAGAATTATAGAAAATGCATCATCTGTGCCTTGAATGCTAAAACCTTGAGGTGTAAATCCTCCTGAATCAGACTCCAATGCAGCAATATGTCTTTCTCCCTTTTCTTTTGCTACACGAGCATATTCATTCCCACCGCGTAAACCATTTTCTTCATTCATAAACAGGACTACACGTATTGTTCGTTTTGGCCTGATACCAAGTGTAATAAAAATCCTAATTGCCTCAATTGACTGAACACATCCTGCACCATCGTCATGAGTGCCATCACCAACATCCCATGAATCCAAGTGACCTCCAACGATTATGTATTCATCTGGAAATTCTGATCCCTTTACTTCCCCAATCACGTTGTAGGAAAGCACATCGGGTAACATTTCACAATGCGTTTCCATATAAAATTTTAATCCATTGCTTTTTTTAATTTCCCTGCTGAGAATTTCAGCGCCTAGTGTACTCACTGCAACTGCAGGAATTTTAGGTACCTTCTCTTCATATTGTAAGGACCCTGTATGAGGGAAATCATCAATAGCCAACGTCAAAGAACGAGAAATAACACCTACTGCGCCATATTGTGCAGCTTTTGATGCTCCTTGTACCCGTTGATCATTGGCTTGTGAGTATGACTTATGTGTGTTTATATTCCTTGGATCCATCGGTCTGTTGTAGAAGACGATTTTCCCTTGGATATTTTCTTTACCTAATAAATCCAGCTGGTCAAAGTTTTGAACCTCAATTACTTCAGCCAGAATTCCATTAGCACCTGTTCCAACAGAATTTCCAAGAGCAGTAACATTTAATTCCTTTGAACCAAATGAAGCAGAGTTTAATATTCTCCCAACTTCTTTTTTGCCTCGAATCCAATGAGGTACCATTACCTCCTGTAAATACACGTTATCAAATCCGAAGGCTTCCATTCTTTCTCTTGTATATTCAACAGCTGCAGCGGCTTGTGGAGAACCGCTTAATCGATTTCCAATTTTCAGGGATAGATATTCCAACAAGGAGTAGCTTTCACCATTGGTGAGCGCTTCATCATATATTTTTTTAATTTCATTTTTTTGGTTTTGAGCATTTAGGGTAATGGATGTTAATAGGATAATAATGATTAAAACGTTTTTTTTCATTTCAAAGTGGTTTACTCGGTTCTGGTAAATATTGAATCAATAACAATTATAAGTTTTATCGATGAAATATTACTGTTTGAGGATATAATTAAAAAAGGCAAACGTCTATTGGTACCCTGATGCACTTTATAATTTGATTAGAAATTAAATAGATTTTTATGCAACATAAGGCTTTCATTATTAGCTAAATGGATCAATCAAGTCTCCCTAATGAATTTTCCTGCTATCATTATATTTATGAAACTCACTTTAAAATTGCTTGGCGGAAGATTGAAGGAATTGCCTGTTGCATCAGGAATTCTTTAGAAAGATGTGGTCAAACATCTGGATGTCAATCAAATAGCCATATCCCGCATATAAAATGGTTCTGGAGATGGTATTTCTATTCTGCTTGCATGACTCAATTACTACGTACAATTCTTTATCGTGGAGCATATACTTTCACAAAAATTCGAAGAAGTACCTCTCCGCTATGCTACAGGTCCCTTGAAAAATGTAGCCATCGGATGGCTCAAACTTTGGCAACAGGAATTCAAAACAGAGATCGCACAGATCATTGATTTGTTGGGGATTATGAGGGTATAAATAAAAAAAACTCCTCACCAAAAATGATGAGGAGTCTTCTTTAGTAGCGGGAACAGGACTCGAACCTGTGACCTTCGGGTTATGAGCCCGACGAGCTACCAACTGCTCCATCCCGCGATGTGTTTCGAGTGCAAAGGTAATTGTTTTAAATTTATAATCAATCTGTACTTCCTTAATTCTTTAAAGTATTTTTGGATTCAGCCTAACTGATTGCTTTTCAGGACATTTTCTTTGGATAATTGTTTAATAAAATTCCATAAACCTCAAATCGCCATGTTAAATGGGAATAATTGAATTATTTTTACCAAAAAAAGGATATGTCGCATAAAGCAGGTTTCGTAAGCATCATAGGAAAACCAAATGTGGGTAAATCAACCCTCATGAATCAATTGGTAGGAGAAAAGCTGTCCATCATCACTTCAAAAGCTCAAACCACCAGGCATAGAATTATGGGCATTATCAATGGAGATGAGTTCCAGGTCGTTTATTCTGATACCCCTGGAATCCTCAATCCTCAATATGAACTTCACAAATCCATGATGCGCTTTGTAAATAGTTCTCTTGAAGATGCAGATGTTATCCTGTTTGTCACCGATTTGTACGAAAAATATGAAAACGATGAATTGATTGATCGTCTGAAAAGTGCTGAAGTTCCCATAATTATGGTCATGAATAAAATTGATCTTGCAAAAGGAAGTCAGGCATTAGATAAATTGACGTACTGGCAGGAAATACTCACACCCTTCAAAACAATAATGGTTTCAGCCTTGACAGGTGAAGGCGTACAGGATCTTTTTCCTATGATTTTGGAATTATTGCCAGAGCATCCTGCTTACTTTCCAAAAGATGAAATTACGGATAAACCAGAACGATTTTTTGTATCTGAAATATTGCGGGAAAAAATATTTTTAAACTACAGTAAGGAAGTACCCTATAGCTGCGAAGTGGTGACCACGGATTTTGTTGAAGATGAAAAAATAATCCGGATCAGGGTGACCATCAATGTCGAAAGGAAAAGCCAGCGAGCCATACTTTTAGGGCATAAAGGTGAACGCATTAAAAAAACAGGAACCGAAGCTCGATTGGATATGGAGCAGTTTTTTGGCAAAAAAGTATTTTTGGAGCAATTCATTAATGTAGAACCAGATTGGCGTAAAAAAGCATTGAAGCTTAAAGGTTTTGGATATTAGTTGTGAAAAATCCATTAAGAAATACTGCATTAATTACCGGCGCCTCAAGTGGAATTGGTGCCGGGATCGCTTTAGCGCTGGCTGAGCATGGTTATAATTTGATTATTGCAGATAAACAGACACTGGCCCCTGAAAAAAAAGAAATGCTTGAAAACCATGGGATTGAAGTGCATTTTATCCAGGTTGACATAAGTAAACCAATAGCGCGGGAGCAAATAGTGGCTTTTTGTAAAGACAAGACTACTCAATTGGATCTTTTAGTTAACAATGCTGGAATTTCTGTTGATAAACGCCAGGATATGCTGGAAGGGCAGGAAGATTCTTTTGATAAATTAATGAACGTGAATCTGAAAGGACCATATTTTTTAACACAATCCATCAGCAAATGGATGATTGAAAAGAGAAATAATTATGAAGAAGACTATCTGCCAAAAATAATTAACATTGCCTCATTGACTTCCTATGCCTCTTCCACGTACATGGCGGAATATGCGCTGTCCAAAGCCGCTGTTAGTATGATGACCAAGCTCTATGCAGATCGGCTGGCAGAGTACAGCATACAGGTTTTTGAAATCCGTCCCGGCATCATTGAAACTGAAATGACCAAACCTGCAAAAGTAAAATATGATAAATTCATCCATGACGGAGGTTTACCGATAGCACGATGGGGGCTCCCGGGAGACATTGGAAAAGCTGTGGTGGCTATAGCCAGCAACCTGTTGCCCTATTCGACAGGGGAGGTAATCAATGTTGATGGTGGGTATCATTTAAGGAGATTATAGTTTTAAATAAAATATTAAACCTGAATAAAATTCATGAATTGGGAACAACTGTTGAGTGACCGGCGACCGGGAGAAAAAAAGCAAGAGACTTCTGGTCAACGTAGCAAATTTGAACAGGATTACGATAGGATAATTTTCAGCCATCCATTTCGAATGCTGCAGGATAAAACGCAGGTTTTCCCATTGCCAAAACATGATTTTGTTCATACTCGGCTTACGCATAGTCTGGAAGTCGCCAGTGTTGGCAGATCATTGGGTAAACTGGCGGGAGAAAGAATAATAGGCAAAAATCCCGATCTGGCTTTAAAGGGATATTCTGCTTCAGATTTTGGTTCAATCATTTCTTCAGCTTCATTGATGCATGATCTGGGCAATCCGCCTTTTGGTCATGCCGGTGAAAATGCCATATCTGAATATTTTAAAAAAGACCAAATAGCTGACTTAATCGCTCCTCATGTAACAGAAAAAGAATGGGCTGATATCACTAATTTTGAAGGAAATGCTCAGGGATTTAGGTTAGTAAACAAACAAAATTATCAGGGGTTAAAACTGACTTTTGCAACACTTGGCGCTTTCAGTAAATATCCTCGTGAATCAAAAATTGAGTTGCAGGATAAAAGTCGGAAAAGCCAAAAAAAATATGGTTTCCTTCAATCCAATAAATCGGTATTTGAAGAATTGGCCAACGTAATGGATTTGATCAGGTTAGGAGGCGTTCAAGATGCTGCATGGAGCAGGCATCCTTTTGCTTTTCTGGTCGAATCCGCTGATGACATTTGCTACAATATCATTGATTTGGAAGACGGGACCAATCTCGAATTAGTGACACTGGAAGAGACAAAAGCGCTGCTCATTGAAATAATTGGTGATGGATTTAATGAGGAAAAATTCTACAAGATCCCAAGCAAAAAAGAACAGGTAAGTGTGCTCAGGGCAATGGCTATTCATGAATTAATTCGTCAGTGTGTTGATAAATTTATACAAGAGGAGCACAATTTTTTGGATGGTAACTTTGATAAGGCCTTGACAGACCACATACCGGCATCCTCTACTCTTGAAAAAATTCAGTCTATTTCCATTAAAAAGATCTATAAATCCAAACCCGTTATTGAGCGGGAAATTGCTGGTTTTGA
>JAHEMV010000310.1 GCA_024643455.1 Cytophagales bacterium | reverse complement strand
ATTTTTTAACGTTAGAACAGGATTCTTTGGGTGGTACAGTATTCACTTTTCCCAGGACAAAAATTGTGATGACTTCGCCGATGGATCTTCCGCTTCATGGGAAGGTGCAACTTTTTAATACAAGTAAGGCAGAATTACTGGGATTGTGGAAGAAAGTATTGTCCGAAAACAAAATTAAAATTAGGGAGCATACAAAAGTCGAATTGATAGAGTATGAAAATGATCATTTCAAAATAAGTACAAATGCGAATGACGAATTTAGAACAAAAAAAATTTTGTTGGCAATCGGAAGAAGAGGCAGCCCAAGAAAACTAAATATTGACGGTGAAGATTCTGATAAAGTAGCCTACAGGTTACTTGAACCCGAAAATATCCAGAACAAGAAGATTGTAGTTGTTGGTGGAGGTGATTCTGCAATAGAAGCAGCACTTTCCCTGTCCGAGCAAAACAAGGTGATTTTATCCTATCGAAGTGAGGCATTTAATCGAATAAAGCCCATGAACAGGGAAAAAATAAATGAGGCCGCTGATAAAGGAATACTAAAAGTTATTTACAAATCCAATTTACTGGCTGTGGAAAAGGAGCAAGTAACAATGGATATTAATAATGAGAAAGTAAACGTCAAAAATGATCTGGTTTACATTTTTGCCGGAGGGGAACTGCCGACGGAATTTTTGCAAAAAGCCGGTGTTCAGATTACAAAAAGATTTGGCTATACCTTAAAAAAACACGGGTAAAATACAATTATAGAAATGAGGCAAATTTCTTTACATATTACTCTGATTTTTATTTTTCTGGCATTGATCGCTCACGGTCAGATATCGCCTGGTGATTTGTCCAAATCACATGCAGAGCTGGAAGGAATGACGAATTGTACGGAATGCCACGTGCTTGGTGGCAAAGTCTCAAATGAAAAGTGTCTGGATTGTCATAAAGATTTAAATAACCGTCTCAGCCAAAACAAAGGGTATCATGTTTCTGTAGAGGTGAAAAATAAGGACTGTGCCAGCTGTCACAGTGATCACCACGGGCGAAATTTTGAAATGATTCGTTTTAATGAAGATGAGTTCAAGCATCAATTGACGGGTTACGAACTTACCGGGCAACATAAAAAAATTGATTGCAGGGAATGCCATCAGCCGGATCTTATCACAGTTGCAACCCTTAAGGAAAACAAAAATACATTTTTGGGCTTGAAGCAGGAATGCATGCAATGTCATGAAGATGTTCATCAGAAATCGTTATCAACAGACTGTGCCAGTTGCCACACAACAGATGCCTTTTCTCCTCCTGCAAATTTTAACCACAACACAGCTGATTTTGGCCTGGTGGGCAAACATCGGAATGTAGATTGCGCAAAATGCCATCGGATAGAAAAAAGAAATGGGAAAGACTTCCAGCGATTTGTAGATATACCATTTCAACAATGTACGGATTGTCACAAGGATGTACATGATAATAAGTTTGGCAAAAATTGTACGGAATGCCATAATGAAAATTCATTCAGTGTAGCTGGAGCCTCGAAAAATTTTAGTCATAATATGACAGGATTTGAACTTGAAGGGAGGCACAGGAATGTCGATTGTAAGCAATGTCATGTGTCCAGTTTTACCACTCCGATCCCACACAACAAGTGCGCATCCTGCCACCAGGATTACCACAGAAAAGAGTTTGCCAGAAATTCAATTAATCCCGATTGTGCTGAATGCCATAATGTGAATGGATTTTCTAACAGTTTATTTACGCTTGCTCAGCACAATGAAAGTCAATTTCCATTGAAAGGAGCTCATCTGGCAACGCCTTGTTTTACTTGTCATAAACAATCCACCAGGTGGAGTTTCAGAAATATTGGTGACCGATGTGTGGATTGTCATAAAGATGTTCATGATGGATTTATAGATGAAAAATACTATCCTCAACAATCGTGTGAAAGTTGTCACTCTGTTACCCAATGGCAGGATAACAACTTTAAACATAATCTTACGAAGTTCCCACTTTTAGGTGCCCACGCCAAACAGAAGTGTATGGCTTGTCATCGTACAGAAGATCAAAATGCCATAAGTAAATATGAGAATTTTAAAAATTTGTCCATGGCTTGCTCCACCTGTCATAAAGATGAGCATCGTAAGCAGTTCGAACAAGGAGGCATTACAGACTGCATTACATGTCACAGCTTTGAAAACTGGTCATCTATGGAATTTGATCACAGTCAGACAAGATTCAAACTTGATGGAAAACATGTGGTGGTGGATTGTGCCGGGTGCCATAAAGAAACTGAAGTAAAAGGGGAAGTATTTGTGCTTTACAAAATAAAAAAATTCGAATGCAAAGACTGTCATCAATAATATTACTATTTGGGTTGACAATCAATTTGTTTGCTCAAAATCCTCACGGTTCCAAATTTAAAATGGACTGTGCAGCTTGTCATACATCCGAGGGATGGGAGATTTCAGCTGAATTCTGGAAAAACAATATCCCATTTGCACCAATTATTTCATCAAACACTGGACGGGTACTGCCGGGCCAGAAAAAGCGATTCAACCATAATAGCACCGAATTCTTCCTTGAAGGACAACATTCGCAAGTTAATTGCAGAGCGTGTCACCAATCACTGATCTTTTCTGAAGCACAAACAACATGTGTTTCTTGCCATACGGATATGCACGAACAGACCCTCGGTATGGATTGTGCACGGTGCCACAATTCAGAGAACTGGCTGGTGGATGACCTCTCACAAATTCACTATGATAACGGTTTCCCACTAGTAGGCTCGCACGCAATTTCAGCTTGTAATGATTGCCACATTTCAGCTTCTGACCTTAGATTTGACCGGATTGGAAATGAATGTACCAGTTGCCATTTGGATGAATATACCGCTACGACCAATCCAAATCATTCAAGCGCTGGTTTCTCAACAAATTGTATTGAATGTCATAATATAAATGGATTTGACTGGTCAACAGAAAATATCAATCATGATTTTTTTCCACTCTCGAAGGGACATGAGATAGAAGATTGTGCCAGATGTCATACGACAGGGGATTATAATAATACCCCAACGGATTGTTATGCTTGCCACCAGGAGAATTATACTACAGCTATTAATCCAAATCATGCAAATCAACATTTTCCGACTGATTGTATCGAATGTCATACCACAGATCCGGGATGGACACCTGCTAAATATATTCAGCATGATGCAGAATATTTTCCGATATACAGTGGTTCCCATAATGGAGAATGGGATCAATGTTTGGAATGCCATACCAATCCATCTAATTATACAGAGTTTGCCTGCACTACGTGCCATGAAAATACTGAAACTGGCAATCATCACAATGGAGTTGGTGGATATTCCTATAATAGTACTGCTTGCCTGGCCTGTCACCCAACCGGAAATTCGGAAGACAACTTTAATCATAATCTGACCAATTTCGCTTTAACAGGAGTTCATACAACTACTGAATGTATTGAATGTCATTCAGCGGGTTTTGCAGGCACACCAACTGAATGCGCTTCCTGTCATACACCAGATTATAATCAGACGACCAATCCAAACCATAATGAATTAGGTATTTCAAATGATTGTGCATCATGTCATACGACAGAGCCAGAGTGGAATCCGGCTACCTTTGCAAACCATAATGATTACTATGTACTAAATGGGGCGCATATCATGAAAGCTAACGATTGTGCGCCATGCCATAACGGAGATTATATTAATACTCCAAATACATGTGTGGGTTGTCATTTGGATGAATATAATTCGACCACAGATCCGAATCATATTGCACAAAACTTTTCTACGGACTGTGCAATTTGTCATTCGGAAAGTGTATGGAACCCGGCAAACTTTGACCATAATCTGACCAATTTTGCTTTGCATGGAACTCATGCAACTACAGATTGTATCAGCTGCCATGAGTCAGGATATACAGGTACACCAACTGATTGTGCCTCATGCCATATAGAAGATTACAATAGTACTACTGATCCTAATCATGCTGCCCAACAGTTCTCTACGGATTGTAAGATTTGCCATTCAGACATTGCATGGAGTCCAGCAACCTTCGATCATAATCAGACCAATTTTGCATTGCATGGCGCTCATACCACCACTGAATGTTTAAGCTGTCATGAATCAGGATATGCGGGGACACCAACAGAATGCGCTTCTTGCCATATCGATGATTTTAATAGCACTACCGATCCAAATCATGTGGCCCAGCAATTCTCAACTGATTGTAAAATTTGCCATTCTGAAAATGCCTGGAATCCAGCTACCCTTGATCATAATAGGACCAATTTTCCATTAACTGGTGAGCATATTAATACAGAGTGCGTCCAATGTCATACATCAGGATATGCAGGTACACCAACAGTTTGTGCGGATTGCCATACGGATGATTTCAATCAAACCACCAATCCAAACCACAATACATTGGGTCTTTCAAATGATTGTGCAGCATGCCATACGACAGAACCAGAATGGAATCCTGCCGCTTTTGCAAATCACAATAATTATTATGCACTAAACGGGGCACACGCCACAATTGCTAATGATTGTGCAACATGTCACAATGGTGATTATAACAACACCCCAAATACGTGCGCAGGATGTCATATGAGTGATTATAACAATACTTCAAATCCAAATCATAATTCGGCTCAATTCCCAACGGAATGTGAGAGCTGCCACACAGAAAATGCATGGAATCCTTCCACATTTGATCATGACGGGCAGTACTTCCCGATTAATAGTGGCAAGCATAGACAAGCATGGAACCAATGTATAGAATGTCATACGGTGGCAGGGAATTTCGCCTTTTTCAGTTGTATTCAATGCCATGAACATAGTAACCAGGCTTCGCTTAATGATAAACACAGTGGAGTGAGGGATTATACTTATACGGATGTCAGTTGTTTTACATGCCATCCCAATGGCACTAAAGATTAATAATACATCTAAATGAAATATCTGATTTCCATAGTATATTTTTATTTCATCGCACAGATAGCATTAGGGCAAGAAAACCTTGGGCTAAATAGTGGTAAAGTATCCTATGTCACCTCACAAAATGTATATGTAAAGTTTGAATCCACTGAAAGTATAACTATCGGAGACACCTTGTTTCTGAACTTGAAAGGTAATATGATTCCGGCCCTAATTGTCGATAATAAATCTTCCATTTCGTGTGTATGTACTCCTATATCGACAACAAGTTTAAACGTATCGGATGAAATATTTATTCAAAAGTTAGAAAACGAAAATATTCAAGGAACCCCTTTAGATATGGAGGAAATTGATGCTACTTCTAAAACCAATCAACCGAGGTACAGGGCAAATTCTCTAACTGGAAATAGTGATCAACCAATAAATAATGAAGAGACTGTTTCTCCAGGTAAAACTGAAAAAAATGACTCGAAGGAGCTGTTCAAACAGGAAATTTCAGGGCGCATCTCGGTTACTTCCTATAATACATTTTCAGAATCCAATGCCAACAACAGAATGCGATATACCCTGGCACTTCGCGGCGATCACCTTGGGAATACGCGATTATCCATGGACAGCTATATCACTTTTCGGCATACACTGGATGAATGGGATGAAGTTAAAAACAATTTGAACAGCGCATTGAAAATTTATTCTCTCGCTTTAACTTATGATTTCAGTAAAACATCCCAAATCATTTTGGGGAGAAGAATAAACCCTAAAATCTCATCTATGGGAGCTATGGATGGGATTCAATTTGAGCAGAAAATGGGGAATTTCTTATTCGGGGCTTTGGTGGGTTCCAGACCAGATTATATTGATTATTCATTTAATTTGGACCTTTTCCAATATGGTGCCTACACAAGTCATGAGTTAACTACAAAAACCAAATTCATGCAAAATACGCTGGGCTATATTGAGCAAAGAAACAATGCTATGATTGATAGGAGATTTATTTATTTTCAACATAATAGTTCCTTATTTAAAAACGTAAACTTATTCACATCAGCAGAAATATCCCTCTATGAAAACATCAATGATCAACCTAAGAATGTATTTGATCTGACAAATTTGTACACCTCATTGAGGTACAGGTTTTCAAGAAAATTAAGTGTTTCCGCATCCTATGACAACAGGAAAAATGTCCAGTATTATGAAACTTTTAAAAGCTTTATAGATAAGCTTATTGAAGAAGAAACACGTCAGGGAGTTCGGTTAAATGCCAATTACCGATTATATAAAAACATTATATGGGGAGTGAATGCAGGATGGAGATTTCAAAAGAGTGAGAGAAATCTTTCAAAGAATCTGAATAGCTACCTGACATTTAGCAGAATTCCTTCGCTGAATATTCAAACAACTTTAACAGCCAATTTTCTGCAAACAAATTATTTGACCAGTAAGATCTTTGGGATCAGGGTTTCTAAAGAAATAATCCCCAGGAAACTGGACGGAAATTTCAACTTCAGAATGGTGGATTATAGATATCTTAATTACGAATCCGTCACCAGGCAAAATATTGCGGGTATTAACCTGTCTTGGAATATCATTAAGAAATTAGCGTTATATGTGGATTATGAAGGAACTTTTGAC
>JAHEMV010000011.1 GCA_024643455.1 Cytophagales bacterium | reverse complement strand
TTGACATATGTTTGTCCCCAGGAATCCATGAGATCCCAATGCTCAAGTTGAGTCGTTGCCGGAAATATATAATCGGCATACCTGGCCGTGTCCGTCATAAAATGTTCCAGAACCACGGTCACTAAATCTTCCCTTTGCAATCCTTTTAACACCAAATTCTGATTTGGAGCGATTACTGCCGGATTGGAGTCGAATACAAATAGGGCATGAATTCCTGGACTCATGGATTGATCATTTAGCGCCTTACCAATCTGGATCATATTGACTGACCTCGTTTCTGGATTTTCCAGTGTTTTTGCCAATTCAAGCCTTTCCCAGTTGAAAGCCTGACCAAAAAATTCATAAGACATGTGCAAAATCCCACCACCCTGGTGCCTCCACGCTCCGGTTAGTGACGGCAGCATTGAAACAGCTCTAAATGCACTGGCTCCATTAGCCTGATGCTCCATGCCAATCAATACCTGTATCAACGAAGGAGAAGATGCAGCATATTCCCTTGCGAGATCAACAATAATTGACTGTTCCAGTCCGGTAATTTCCGCCACCAACTCAGGATTATATTTTAGAACATAGTTCTCTAATTCCGTTATTCCCAGGGTGTACTTGTCAATATAATCCTGATCCTGAAGATGCTCAGCTAAAATCACATGGATCATCCCCAACGCCAAAACCGTGTCCGTGCCTGGCATTGGTTGAATATGCCAATCCGCCTGGAGTGCTGTTTGAGATTGAAATGGGTCAATGACAACAATTTTTGCTCCTTCCTTTCTAGCTTTTTGAACAAACGGCCAGAGATGTTGAAATGAAAGGACTGGATTTGATCCCCAAACAATAATATATCGACTATGAATGACATCTTCAGGCAGAATTCCTGTACTCTGACCATTGGTACACATTACCCCTGTAACCGCAGCATCGCCACAAATCGTTCGTTCCAGTTTTGTTGCTCCCATATGCGCAAAAAAACGATTTGAAATCGCTCCTCCCTGTACCAGACCTTCCGTACCAGCAAAGCTATAGGGCAATACAGCCTCCTGTCCTTTTTCTTGTATGACTTTTTTAAGTTTTTCAGCAACTTCCTGAATAGCCTCATCCCAGCCAATAGGCTCAAATTTACCCTCACCCTTATTGCCAACTCTTTTCAGCGGTGTCAGAATCCTATCGGGATGAAAGGTTACATTGTTTGGGAAATCATCCATTTTGTTACAAAGCTTGCCAGCAGTAAATGGATTGGAAGTGCTTGCTTCGAATTTTGTTATTTTATTTTTTACAGTAGTTACCGCCCAGCTACATGTATCAGGGCAATCATGATAACAAGCCCCATGGGTAACTACTGGTTTATCAGAACTACAACCAGGAGTAGTAACAAATGGAAGTGCTAAAGCAGAGGACAATCCGATAGCGGCAGATCCCTGTGCCCCAAGATTGATAAATTTTCTCCGTGAGATTTTGTTTTTTGATTTCTGAGTGCTCATTGTGGTAATTGGTTCAACCTATACAATAGGTAGTTCTAAGCAATTTAAACTAAAAAATTGTCTTGGAATGCATACATAATAATATTCAATTATTATTCAAATCCATTCATTGTCATCCATTCATAAAAGAGGTTAATCCATGTATCAACTGGCAAATTTTTCTTTCTCATCCCAAATCCATGATCTCCTTTAGCATATAGGTGCATTTCTACTTGTTTCCCTGCTGCATTCCATTCGGAGTAGAGTTTAATACAATGATTCTGAAAACCAAAAAAATCATCTGATGCAGCCAAAATAAACATTGGCGGTGCATCTTGCGGTACAGCTGGTTTATCAAAACTTCCAACAAATGGATAAATTGGGGCTACAAAATCAGGCCTATTAGTCAAGTCATATGTATATGAAACTCCGGTGGTAACTGTCCCTCCTGCCGAAAAACCAATAATCCCAATTTTATCTTCTGCAATACCAAACTCCGTTGAATGACTACGAACATAAGAAATCGCTTCTTTTCCATCATTAATGGCCATAGCGACGACAGGTTCTACATCCTTATTAAATTTTTCTGTATTCGGTTGTTTGGCTATAAATTCCTGCATAGGATTGTCTGTGAGGCAATGAACCAGCCTGTATTTTAGAACAAATGCCGTTATCCCTTTTGCGTTCAACCATTTTGCTACTTCAAATCCCTCATTATCGATGGATAAAAAATGAAACCCTCCTCCCGGGCAAATTATTATCGCACTACCAGTTGCATGCTCAGGACGAAAGACCGTAAGTGTTGGCCTGGAGACATTATAAACCATTTTATCTCCAATACCTGATATATCAACCTCTTTTTCACTCCAGTCCCAGTTTTCAGATCCAGGAGGATTACCATTGTAAAGAAAAATGATTTCTTCCTGGGCAAAACTTATATGACCAACGAAAACAAAAAGAATAAAAAGGAATTGCTTTTGCATGCTATTAAAATTTAGGGTATGGTATCAAGATAAGAAAAAAAATAGTTATTTATCCAAGTTGAACTTCCAGAAATACTCTAAGAAAATTTTGCCATTTTAATCTTTTTTTTACTCATGCAAATAATTAAAATCCATAGATATTTGAATTTGAAGAAAATGATAAATGGTTTTATGAAATTATTTTGTGGTTAAATATGTTACAAGTAAAAAAATGCCCATACCTTCGTATAAAAAAAAGTTGAAAAATTTTCACTTATGAATGAGTTAGCACAACAGGATTACGAACCTCCGCTCGGTCTGGATTTTTCGTCAATCGAAGTTGTTTTAGAAACCAACACTGCTGAAAACTCCCTTTTTAGCACAACAGAATTCCCCACATCAGATTTTAATGTAATCAGTCCAGAAACGGAAAAATTCCGGGCTAAATATTTCCCTTTTACTACAGAAAAACAGTGGAATAGCTGGAGATGGCAGGTACAAAACAGCTATGCGAATTTCAAAAAACTTTCTGAAGTCCTGGATACTAGCGACATCGATGATGTGGACTTCCTGGCTAAATCAAGAAAACTTCCACTTCGCATTACCCCTTATTATGCCAGCCTGTTTTATGGAAATCCATCTGGAAATGCTTTGTATAAATCAGTGGTACCTAATAAGCTTGAACTGGTAGTTTCTCCTGGCGAAGAAAACGACCCATTGCATGAAGAATCGATGTGTCCCGTTGACAACTTGGTTCACCGCTACCCAGATAGGGTTTTAATGCTCTCCACTGGTTTCTGTTCGGTATATTGTCGCTACTGCACGCGCACGCACATGGTGGAAAAGGACAAAAAACACTACGGTATCAAAGCATGGGAAAAATCAATTGAATATATCAGAAATACTCCAGCCATTCGAGATGTTGTGATTTCTGGTGGAGATCCGCTTACCTTACCGGACAAACACCTGGAGTTCTTGATTGCTTCCTTACGATCTATTCCTCATGTAGAGATTATTCGCATAGGATCGAAGGTCCCCATGGTTTTACCACAGCGAATCACTAATTCACTGGTGAAAATGCTTAAAAAATATCACCCGATATACATGAGTATTCATGCTACTCATCCCGATGAGATCACTCCGGAAGTCATAGAAGCTTGTACAAGGATCGCTGATGCAGGTATTGTAATGGGTAGCCAGACCGTTTTGCTGAAAGGGGTAAATGACTCAGTAGAAATAATGAAAAACCTGATGCATAAACTCCTGAAAATTCGGGTAAAGCCCTATTATATTTATCAATGCGATCCAATTCCAGGCTCATCACATTTCAGGACTCCCGTGACCAAAGGACTGGAAATCATCCAGGGATTGCGCGGATTTACCAGTGGATATGCTATCCCTCATTTTGTAATTGATGCGCCAGGTGGTGGAGGTAAAATCCCCCTTCTTCCAGAATATTATCAAGGACGTGATGGAAACAATATAATTTTAAAGAACTTTGAAGGCAAAACGTTCACGTATTACGACCCTATTTAATGAATGTATTTAAAATACGGAAGATAACAGATACTTATCTCCCTTCCAATGTGACGGCAGTCAAGCAAGTATTTGATATTCTTCGCATCCATTTTCCTACCGTATCGGAAGAAAAGATAAGCGACATTTTGGAGCAGATGAAAGATCCGCTTAAATATCGATTTTCAACCATGATATTTGTTGCAGAAGATGGCCGATCCAACGTGAAAGGTTTTGCTATCATGTTTTTCATGCCCGATAAAAATTTCTGTTTTCTGGATTATATCGCGGTCACACCCGGAAGAATTTCATCAGGCGTCGGTGGCGCTATTTATGAACGAATCAGGGAAGAAGCACAAATGCTGAAGTCGATTGGAATTTTCATGGAGTGTCTCCCTGATGATGAAAAACTATGCGTGGATAAAAGCGGCATTAAACAAAATAAAGCCCGGCTTGCATTTTATGAGCGCTATGGTGCCAGACCGATTATAGGAACAAAATATGAAACTCCGGTTAATCCCGAGGATGATTGCCCTCCTTACCTTGTGTTTGACGACCTGGGAAATGACATACATCTTTCTATTTCTCAAGCAAAAAGGTTTATCCGAGCCATTCTGGAGAGAAAATATCCTACCTATTGCCCGGAAGATTACATAAAAATGATCCTGTCGTCCATAAAAGATGAGCCTGTAAAACTTCGGGAATTTAAATACCTTCTGAAGGAAAGACCTTTGGAAAAACGGGAGGCTGTCAAAGGAGAGATTGCCCTGATAATTAATGATAAGCATGATATCCACCACGTAAAAGAGGTCGGATATATAGAATCTCCGATCCGCATCAAAAGCATTCTTAGAGAGATAGAAAAACTAAATGAATTTAAAATCAGGCCTTCGAGAGGGTATCCCGACAAGCATATCACCGATGTACACAACATAAAATATTTTAATTATTTTAAGACTGTTTGTGAAAAACTTCCGGAAGGAAAGTCTATTTATCCATATGTTTTCCCAGTAAGAAATGCCACTCGTCCTCCAAAAGACTACTCTGTTTTGGCTGGGTATTATTGTATCGACACGTTTACACCAATCAATAAGAGTGCGTTTCTAGCAGCACGATCCGGAGTAAATTGTACACTGACCGCTGCCGAACTACTTTTGGAAGGCTATCATTCAGCCTATGCCTTAGTCCGTCCTCCGGGACACCATGCAGAAAGAGACGTGTTTGGTGGTTTTTGTTATTTTAACAATGCTGCCATTGCTGCTCATTTTCTGACAAAATTCGGAAAGGTTGCGATTTTGGATATCGACTATCATCATGGCAATGGACAACAACAAATTTTTTATGAAAGGAAAGATGTTTTTACTGTTTCCATTCATGGAAATCCGTCATTTGCCTATCCATATTTCACTGGTTTTGCAGATGAAAAAGGAGAGGGTGAAGGGGAAGGTTTTAATTTAAATTATGCCCTTAAAGAGGTACTTACCGGAGAAGAATATCTTTCACACCTTAAAAAAGCACTCAAAGAAATCAGGAATTTTAACCCTCAGTATTTTATTGTTAGCCTCGGACTCGATCCGGCAAAAGGAGATCCTACTGGAACCTGGACACTTTCACCGGCTGACTTCAAAAATAATGGGGCGGAGTTTGGCAAACTGCCCTTCCCAATATTATTTGTTCAGGAAGGCGGGTATAAAAACCGAACACTTGGGACAAATGCCCGAAACTTTTTTGAAGGATTTATCTCTACCAGACTGGTAAATAATAATGAATTAACCACCAAAAAGAAAAAATAGTTGAAAATTGGATTTACGTATGACCTGCGATCAGATTACCTGAAGCAAGGTTATTCAAAAGAAGAAACCGCAGAGTTTGACAAAGAAAGTACCATTGAGGGAATAGAGCTGGCAATCCGACAAAGTGGTCATGAGCCAGAACGCATTGGTAACGCACCGGCGCTCATGAAATCCCTATTGGATGGCAAACGGTGGGATATGGTATTTAATATTGCTGAAGGACTTTACGGTGAAGGACGTGAATCGCTTGTCCCGGCTTTGTTGGATAATTATAAAATCCCATACGTATTTTCCGGACCAGTCACGCTTGGCATTTCATTGAATAAGGCATTTGCCAAACAGATCGTAAGAGATCATGGTGTAAATACACCAAAATTCCATGTGGTTGCGCAGTCATCTGATATTGAGTATGTGAATCTGGAATATCCGCTATTTGCCAAACCAATTTCAGAAGGTACAGGTAAGGGTATAACTTCAAAATCGCTGATCAGTACTAAAGCAGAACTGGGAAAGGTTTGTACCACCATTCTTTCAAAATTTAATCAACCCGTATTAGTCGAAGAGTTTCTTCCTGGGCGTGAATTTACTGTTGGTGTGATTGGTACAGGTGAAGATGCCTATGTGCCAGGAGCGATGGAAATTATATATATAAATGACACACAGCAGATTTACAGCTATGACAATAAAGAGAACTATGAAAATCGTATTGAATATCAGGCAGTCAAAGGTGAGCTTCTTGAAGAATGCAAAAAAGTAGCCCTTAATTCATGGAAAGCCCTGAATTGTTTTGATGGAGGAAGAGTGGATGTGAAAGTTGATCGGCATGGAAAAATGAGCTTTATTGAAGTCAATCCCTTGGCGGGACTGAATCCAGTGATATCCGACTTGCCTATTTTGTGCCAACTCAATGGCAAATCGTTTCAGGAACTCATCAATGAAATATTGGCTTCTGCTATTAAAAGGAATTTCAACCGATGAAACAAAAAATAGTCATTCTTCACAATGAAGTGCTTACAGACCATCCAGACGCATTGGATGTGATTAACCAGCGGAATCTGGTGACGCAGGCATGCCAAAATCTTAATTATGAGGTCTTGTGCCTAACGGTAGGTGAGCATCTTATGGAAGATTTGCAAAAAGTGAAGGATGAAAAACCCAACATCGTTTTTAACCTGGTTGAGGACTTATTGGGAAAAGGTGAATTAATTTATGTGGCACCAGCACTACTTAATGCTTATAAATTGCCTTATACCGGAGTCCCGCTTGATGCATTGTTTGTTACTACCAATAAAGTGTTGGCTAAAAAATGGATGATTTTTCATGACTTGCCAACAGCTGATTTCTTTTCAATAAGCGAAGTGGAAAAATTGAACCCTGAGAAAACCTATATCGCCAAACCGATATGGGAAGAAGCATCAGTAGGTATAACAGAAGACTTTATTTTTAAACCTGGTGAAAAAGGAAAGTTGGAAAAAATAAAGGTGTTGCCAGATTCACATTACTTTATAGAAGAGTTTATAGATGGCAGGGAATTTAATGTAAGCCTGCTCACCAACAAAGGTGAAGTGGAAGTACTCCCTCCTGCCGAAATGATTTTCTCTAATTTTTTTGACGACAAGCCAAAAATCGTGGGTTACAAAGCCAAGTGGGATGACTCAAGTCCGGAATACCACCAGACGAACCGTACTTTTCATACGCTGGAAAAAGAAACCTCGCTCAAGGAAAACCTTATCAATATATGCCGGCAATCCTGGAAAGCATTTAACCTGAAAGGCTATGTTAGGATAGATTTTCGTGTTGATGCCCAGAACAATATTTACATACTGGAAATCAATGGGAATCCATGCATATCGCCAGACAGTGGATTTGTAGCCGCCATTCAACATTCCGGGTATTCAATTGAAACAATGATGCAACGAATATTAGCAGATTTAAATTAAGGGTATGGATTTCAGAAAGAAATTGAAGGAAAGTGACGTAAAATCCATAAAGGAAATCCTGGAATCAACTGGTTTTTTTTATGATTATGAAGTCGATATCGCAATAGAACTTGCTCAGGAAAACCTTGCAAAGGGTGAGGAAATAAGCGGGTATATTTTTATCATTGTAGAAGAGGCCGGAAATCCAGAGGCCTTTGCCTGCTATGGAAAAACACCATGCACAGCTGATAGCTTCGATTTGTATTGGATTGCCGTACATGAAAATCAAAAAGGTAAAGGGATAGGCAAACAATTGATGAAATTGGTTGAAGAAAATATCGCGGAACTTTCTGGGAGAAACATCTGGATAGAGACATCATCCAGGCCACTTTATGATCCTACTCGTAAGTTTTATCTCAATCTTGGTTGTAAAATAGTGGCCGAATTACCCAATTTCTATGGTGAAAACGACCATAAAGTTGTTTTTCTTAAAACGGTCTAGGATCCGTTTTAGTTAATATTGTCTTATGCAAAGTAACTTAATCACGAAATATTTCGTTCTTTGAAACCATATTCATTTATTAATCAATCTAACTAACTAACACATGAAAAAAGGATTAACCATTGTCGCACTGTTTGCCAGTGTGTCTGTTTTTGCCCAGGGGCAAATGCAAAAAGAAACTGCCAACATGCTCAACTATGCTTCGGGACAAATCATTCAGCTTGCCGAAGCTATGCCTGCTGAAAAGTATGACTGGACTCCGGAAGAGGAAGTGAGAACTTTCTCTGGAGTAATGCTACATGTTATTTCTGCAAATTATTTTTTCGCAACAAAACTTGGTGCCACACTTCCAGCAGGTGTAAATATGGAGACACTTGAATCAGATTTGACTTCCAAAGAACAATTGATTTCAGCAGTAAAGCAATCCAGCGAATTAATTGTAGGGGCCATACAAAACGTGAAAGATGCTGATTTACCGAATAAAGTAGAATTTCCATTCCCTGGAGAATATACGACGATGACTGCGATACTCATTGGACTATCACACACCAATGAGCATCTTGGCCAAATGATCGCTTATGCCAGATCAAATGATGTAGTACCTCCCTGGAGTCAGCAATAATTTAACCTTTTATTTAAATGAAGGCGGGAAATTTTCTCGCCTTTTTTATTTTTATCCGGAAGAAAATTTTATAGGCGTTCAAAAATCAAAATTGACCTGGATTTTCTCGTTTTTTTTAAATCCTTTTCTTCAAAACCAATTCAAAATACCCTCAATAGGATATCAATCTCAAAGCCAATATCTTTACGATACCTTATCACTTTTAATATTAAATTCAATGAAATCACATTTTCACCTAATCAATTTTACTTTTATTGTTTTCGTAATTGCAGCCTCCTGCCAAAATAAACCCAACTATCCACTAACGAACCATCCGGATTCTGAATCATGGCAACCACTTTTTGCTGAGGATCTTTCTAATGCCATCTATCCGGATAGCGTCTGGTCAGTAGAAAATGGGGTTTTTACCGCAACAGAAGATCAGTTTTTATGGACTAAAAAGGATTATAATAATTTTGTCCTCGATCTTGAATTCAAAAATGCTGAAGGCACAAATAGTGGCGTCGTACTTCATTGTTCTAATCTTGAAGATTGGATTCCAAATTCAGTAGAAATCCAGATTGCCGATGACTACAGCGAAGAGTGGGCAAACAGTCCAAAAAGCTGGCAGTGTGGTGCGTTGTTCGGCCGCCAACCCGCCATAAAATCAGCAGTGAAAAAACAGGGAGAATGGAATCGCTATACGATCACAAGCATTGATCAAATGATTTATGCATTGCTCAATGGCGAACAAGTCAATACGATTGATCTTTCAAAATTTACAGACGCCAAAATAAATCCGGACGGCAGTGAAGCTCCTTCATGGCTTTCAAAAGCCCCCGCCACCCTGCCATTGAAAGGAAAAATTGGATTTCAGGGTAAGCATGCCGGAGCTCCGATATATTTCCGGAATTTCAGGATTTTGGAACTTGAGTGATTCAGGAAATTATTTTTTTGAAGAGGAATAACATTTTTTCGCTTTTTTTGTAATCTCATCAAGAGCTTGTACGAAAAATTGAATTTGAAAATGCCACAAAAATCCATTATTCTTCCAGCAGAATGGGCTCATCAAAGTGCTGTGCAAATCGCCTGGCCAGGCATGCATACAGACTGGTCAGAAATTTTGAGAGAGGTCGAAGTTTGCTTTATGGAGGTGGCATATGAAATCAGTAAAAGACAAACTTTAGTTGTGTGCTGCGAAAACCCAACCGAGGTAAAACCAAAATTGGCTCACTGCCTTCAAGAAAACTTAAGGTTTGCTAAAACACCAACAAATGATACCTGGGCTAGAGATTTTGGAGGGATCACCGTGCTTGAAAATGGAAAACCTTGCATTCTGGATTTTACCTTCAACGGCTGGGGGATGAAATTCCCCTCAAATCGAGATAATCAGATTACAAGAAATCTATTCCATCAAAACATATTTGCCGATGGGATTCCACTAATAAACAAAAAGCAATTTGCCCTGGAGGGGGGCAGCTTCGAAAGTGACGGGCAGGGGACTTTGTTAACTACCGCAGAATGCCTGCTCGAGCCAAACAGAAATTCATGGATGGACAGGCAAGCAATCGAAAAGATGTTCAAGGAACTATTTGGGATCAAACAGATTTTATGGATAAACAATGGTTTCTTAATAGGGGATGATACAGACAGCCATATCGATACTTTAGCTCGATTTTGCTCACCATCGAAAATTGCTTACGTCAAATGTAACGATGAGGAAGACGAACACTTTGAGGCTTTAAACGCTATGGAAAAGGAACTGAAATCTTTCACACAAAGCAATGGTGACTCCTATGAATTAATCGCCCTTCCCATGGCTGAAAAAGTAATTTTTGAAGGAGATCAATTGCCTGCCACCTATGCTAATTTTCTTATTATCAATGAAGCGGTTTTGGTTCCAACTTATGGAACTGAAACAGATCCCATAGCTTTGGAACAATTAAAAAAAGCATTCCCCGAAAGGGAAATTGTCGGTATAAACTGCAGTCCGTTAATCAAACAACATGGTTCATTGCACTGCATTACTATGCAATATCCTGCTGGAGTTGTAGTATAAAAAAAGAATCATGATGAAAAAAGAAATTCGTGTCGGAATTGTACAACAGGCAAACTCAGATTCCATAGATGAAAACATGAGAATTCTGGCGAAAAACATCAATGTTTGCGCTAATGATGGTGCTGAGCTGATTGTACTTCAGGAATTACACAATAGTTTGTATTTCTGCCAGGTAGAGGACACTTCCAATTTTGATCTCGCTGAATCCATTCCTGGAAAATCGACCCAGTTCTATAGCGAAATTGCCAGAAAATACCAGGTGGTTTTGGTGACTTCATTATTCGAAAAACGTGCCGCTGGCATCTACCACAATACGGCTGTGGTTTTTGAAAAAGATGGAACCATTGCTGGGAAATACAGAAAAATGCATATTCCGGATGACCCTGCATATTATGAAAAATTTTACTTTACACCAGGAGACCTTGGGTTTACTCCTATTCAAACTTCTGTTGGGAAATTAGGTGTTTTGATTTGCTGGGATCAATGGTATCCCGAGGCTGCTAGGCTTATGGCTCTTGGGGGGGCAGAAATGCTCATTTATCCAACAGCTATTGGTTGGGAATCAACTGATTCGATTGAAGAAAAAGAGCGACAACGCAACGCCTGGCAAACCATCCAGCAAGGTCATGCCATCGCAAATGGCATCCCGGTAATCTCTGTAAACCGGGTGGGCCATGAACCTGATCCAAGTGGCCAAACCAATGGAATCCAATTTTGGGGAAATAGTTTTATAGCCGGCCCACAGGGAGAAGTCTTATACGTTGCATCGAATGAAAAAACTGAAAATAAAGTCGTTCTAATTGATGTCACTCATTCTGAAAATGTACGTCGAATCTGGCCATTCCTTCGCGATCGACGGATTGACGCCTTTGATGCGTTGAGCAAACGGTTTATTGATTGAACACTGGAAATTAAAGGAATACACATTGTCTACTAGGTACTACACTAACCTATTCCAGATTATCTTTCATCCTTTCGTAAAGTGTTTTGGTTTCCTTAGGAAGCTTCGCGTTTATGATGATTTGGGTTTCAGATGTTGTTCTTATCAAAATAAAAGGTCCCTGACTGGATTGCAAGAATAGCTTACATGATCCAATATCTTCCAGATTAAAATTTCCTTTTCGAACTTCTCCAAAATTAAATCCATTGGTTTTCATCTTGATTTTTGGAAGCACGCTTAGCAATTTCATTTGCTCAACTGGCTCACTCAAACCATACATCCCAGAAATAGTCAAAACGTGATCTTTCATTTCCATATGTGGAGCACGGATTCCATACACTATTGCCCCACCAATTACTGAGCTAATAATCAATACTATTATGAGAACAATATATGTTTTCCTATTATTCTTTGTATTATGATCGTATTTCTGTGCCTTGATGAGTAAAAAAGGAAGTACACCTAAAACGCCGATTAAAATACTACTATCCGCAAGGGATTTCCATCCCAAAAAAATAAAAATGTGTGGCAATACGGCAACAATCAAACCCATTCCAATGAAGGAATTCCGCATAAGTGTTGAAAGTCCATCAATATCCACATTCCGTTTTTGTTCTTCTGACAAACTATTATATCCGGCAATTAGATCGGGATATTTCTTAACCAGAAATCCAATCAGTATTAGAAAAAGTCCTAACCCAAAATTTATCATTTAACATCTAATTTTTACATAATTTAGTGATTACAGCCAACTTCTAAATGGGCGTGAATTAATAAAACACTTATAACTGTAAAACATAAATCAAACTTATTGTCGAAAAACTAAAAAGGCATTACTTTTATCTTAATAACCAACTATTTTTTTTATCTCCATAATGGATTTTTATTGGTTTATCAAACTGCTTCAAACTTGATACTTTATCATGAAACTACCGCTCATTTTTATTGCACTATTATTTTCATTATCAACTTTTAAGTTAAATACTGTGAATACAAATTCTATTACGGTAAATCCCTCGAAAATTATCCATACCATGAAAGGTGGCATGGGAGCTTCATGGCATGCCATAAGTGCTGAATTTCCATTGAATAATGACCGGTACAAGATTCCTGCTCGTGAAGATGGGGCTCCGCGGGGTAGTGCCTGGGGAGGCAACCCTCCCGTAAATCAAATTGAAGCCTGGAATCAATTGAAAGAGTATGCTTCATGGCTGGGTTTGAATTTTGTTCGCGTCGAACTGAGTCAAAGGATGTACGAACCCGAACGCAATACTTTCGATTGGAATAACAAGGAGATGCAGACATTATACCAGATCCTGGATTGGGCCCAGGCAAATAATGCTGATGTTTTTCTTCAACAAATGTGGATGTATGTCGATTGGAATGCACTGCCAGGAATACATCCTTTGATTAGTGCTCCAAAAAATCTGGATGATTTTGCGAATGGAATTGCTACTTTAATTGAACATTTAGTTAATGATAAGGGATACACGTGTATCAAATATTTTTGCATGACCAATGAGCCTCCAGGAGGCACTTGGGGATATTGGTGGGAATATGGAGAAAATGAAGGGTCGATTTCCCAGGCATGGAAACGATTGAAAGAAGAGTTTGAAATTAGAAAAATAGAGATTCCTATTTCTGGACCGGACTGGACAGATATGCCCCCATTTGAACCTAAAAAACTTGATTTTGCAAAATACTTTGGAGCAATTGACATTCACTCTTATCATGGCGTGACTTCTGAAGGAGAAGAAAATCTACGTAAATGGGCTAAATGGGCTCATAGTCAAGGCAAGCCTTTTTTTCTGACCGAGTACGGCAATATGAATCTTGGCTGGGGAGGTGATGATCCTAATCAAAAATCATTTGATGCAGCCATATCAAATGCATGTGATGTGATCCGTGGACTTTCTGCTGGTGTCGATGGCGTTAATCGTTGGAGTTACACCAACCGGGGTGATCTGGACGGACAGTGGCAACTCGTACGCACATTTGATCTGGAGACTAAAACGTATCTTAAAGAAGTAACACCGGAACCTGAAGCATATTATGGATTTGGGATCATTTCCCGGTTTCTGTCAAAATATTCATCAACTGTATCGTGTGAGGTAAATGGCAATGAGAATCAACCTATTGCTACGGCATTGCTTAGCCCTGGAGGCCAGTTGAGCATTTTTATGGTAAATACAACAGAAGAAGCATTGTCTGTTGAGCTTAACCTGGAAAATTATAGTGGAAAAACCATGAATGTGTACCAGGTAAATAAGGAAATAGTTTCGAAGACTGGCTTTAAATTAAATCCTTTAGAAACACTTAAATCGGGAGTAAAAAAGCAGATAGTTTTACCCCCGAGAAGCATCTCAACCATTACAAGCAATACACTTAATTACAGTGAAAAAGGAATAATATTAAACTAATCAATTCTCTAAAAATAAAACCTGCCATGGGGAAAACACTATTTTTCGCCTTCTGTATTTCTGGAATCGTATTCCAATATTCATGCACATCAAAAAAAACAATTCAAATTCGCGAGACTGAGTTCAATAGTAATTGGAAGTTTATTCGTCAAGATATTGAACATGGTGAATCTGCTGAACTAGATGATTCGAACTGGAGGATTGTCGATTTGCCCCATGATTATAGCATAGAAGATCTACCGAAAAAAGAAGGAGTAAATCAGATCGGTCCATTTTCAGAAGAAAGTGTCGGTGGACCATCAACTGGACATGTGGTTGGCGGTACAGCATGGTATCGCAAGCATTTTATTCTGGATCAGAATGATGCTGAAAAAGTAGTCAAAATACTGTTTGATGGTATTTATATGAATGCTGATGTATGGATAAATGGCCATCACCTTGGTATTCACCCTTACGGATATACGGCTTTTGCATATGATCTCACACCTTTTCTCCAACCGACAGGGAACGAAAATGTATTGGCTGTCCAGGTGAAAAATGAAGGTAAAAATTCGCGTTGGTATAGTGGTTCTGGTATTTACAGAAATGTTACGCTAATTAAAACCAATCCGGTTTATGTGGATTTATGGGGAGTCTTTATTACGACTCCAAATATTTCAAAAGAAACAGCTAGCATAAAACTGGAAACAACCATAAAAAACTCATCCCCAAAAGAAAAATTGATTGACGTAAAAGTAGATATTTTAAATGCGGCAGGAGAGTACATCGCGACTTCAGAAAGCCAGGCACAAATTGCCTCAATGCAGCAAGAAAAATTGAATATGGATCTCGAATTGCTAAACCCTAATTTGTGGTCCGTTGAGCATCCTGATCTTTACACTGCAGAAATCCAATTATTGGAGAATGGTGAGGTGCTTGATAAATCGACTCAGACTTTTGGCATCCGCAGTATATCATTCTCACCTGTTAAGGGTTTTTTACTAAATGAGGAAGAAGTGCTTATGAAAGGCGCCTGCATGCATCACGATAATGGAATTTTAGGTTCGGCCGCTTTTGAAAGGGCTGAGTATCGTAGGGTACAGACCATGAAAAATAATGGTTATAATGCCATACGCACAGCACACAATCCTCCATCGCAGGCATTTTTAGATGCATGCGATGCCCTAGGAATGTTAGTAATCGATGAGTCTTTTGACCAATGGCAAAGGCCAAAAAATCCAATGGATTATAATCTTTATTTTGATCAATGGTGGGAGAAGGATTTGGAAGCGATGCTGTTGCGAGACAGAAATCACCCTTCCGTGATTATCTGGAGTTTTGGGAATGAGATCAATGAGCGGGCTGACACAAGCGGATTGATCATTGCAAAAAAAATGATTGATAAAATACATCAACTCGACCCAACCAGGCCAGCTACACAGGCCATTTGCAAATTTTGGGAGTTTCCAGGACGCGAATGGGCTGATACTGCACCGGCGTTTGAGTTATTGGATGTTCACGGGTACAATTACGAATGGAGAAATTATGAAAGTGACCATGTACTCTACCCTGAACGGATTATGATCGGAACCGAATCTATTGCCACAGAAGCTTTTGAAAATTGGCATATGGTTGAGAAAAATTCGTATGTCATCGGTGATTTCATATGGACTGGAATGGATTATTTTGGAGAATCCGGAATTGGCCATACCATTTATAATGACAATACTAAAAATGAATGGCTTGGTTTGCCATCCTGGCCATGGTACAATGGAAATTGTGGTGATATCGATATCATTGGAAACAAAAAGCCACAATCCTATTTCAGAGATGTTGTCTGGGGAGAAAGCGAAATTGAGTTATCCGTTCATGAACCTGTTCCGGATGGATTGTATGAACACATTAGTCAGTGGGGTTGGCCCAGTGAATTTCAAAGCTGGAATTGGGAAGGGAATGAAGGGAAGCCATTACAGGTTTCGGTTTATTCGAGTTGTGATGAAGTAAGACTGGAGTTGAATGGGCAAGTGATCGATAAGCAACAAGTCTCAGCTGAAACAAAACTAACAGCCAGATTCCAGGTGCCTTACCAACCTGGTGAACTCACCGCAATCGGACTAAAAAGCGGGAAAGAGATCGCAAGAAAATCTATCCGAACTGCCGGCAAACCATTTCAGATAAAACTTACTGCGGAAAGAGACACGATAACGGCCAGCAAAAACGATTTGGCATATTTCAACGTAGAAATTCTGGATGAAAATGGAATTTTAGTGCCAAATGCAGAGGTTGATATTCAATTTGAGATCGAAGGAAATGGCAAATTACAGGCTGTGGGCAACGCCAATCCAACAGATATGCACAGCTTTCAACAACCAACAGTCAAAAGTTTTCAAGGTAGATGTCAATTGATTATTAGGTCTTCAGAAGCTGGAGGTCATATAGGTGTGAAAGCCAATGTCCAGGGGTTGAAATCCGGTGAATGTATCGTTCAAATAATAAATTAGATTAACATAATTTTTTATTTGAACTTTTTTCAATTGGGCACTTCAGTATATGGGAAATCTGCCATTTTGAAATAGATTATGTCAAATCAAATGTTTGCTTCTTTGCTTTCAGATGCTTTCTTTCTATCTTGTATTTATTGAAGCTTTGATTTTGCTCCAATACTTTTAGTGCAGATTTAATTGACTTTTTACTATAACCCAAAATAAAATGACACCCAACAAAAAAATGAATCGTCGAAAATTTATTAGTTCGGCTGCTGTTACAACTGCTACGATATCCATTGTCCCCAGGCACGTTTTGGGTAGAACAGGATATATCGCCCCATCTGACAAAATCACTGTTGCCAACATCGGTTGTGGCACACAGGGTTTACGCGAAATGTCAGCAATGCTGGAAAATCCAGAGATACAAATTATATCAGTATGCGATGTCAACAAATTCACAACAAATTATCTTGATTGGTCGGCTAATGGCATTCGTGATGGAATCAGAAAAACATTGGGTGACTCAACCTGGGGTGCGGCTTATTCGGGAATCCCAGGCGGACGTGATATAGGAAAAGATTTTGTCGAAAAATATTATGGTAAAAATATGCCTTCCGGACAATTTAAAGGATGCTCTTCCTATGAAGATTACCGCGAAATGCTGGAGAAAGAAAAGGATCTCGATGCGATAAAAATCATGACACCGGACCATTTGCATGCAACCATTGCCCTGGCTGGGATGAAAAACGGCAAACATGTGATTACCCATAAACCAATAGCAAACCGTATTGCTGAAGGTAGAAAAGTGATTGAAACTGCAATACAGACCAAATTAAAAACACATTTACTGGCATGGAGTGACCGCCCTGAGCACGCGTTAATGTTGAAATGGATTAATGATGGTGCGATAGGAGAATTGAAAGAAATTCATAACTGGTCTTATCGTCCTGTTTGGCCACAATGGACAAGTAATCCTACCGATACTCCTCCGATTCCGGATGGATTTAATTGGGATTTATGGCTAGGTCCAGTACCAGAGCGCCCTTATCATCCCAATTACACTCATAATGTTTTCCGAGGTTGGTACGATTTCGGAGCTGGTAGTATGGCAGACATGGGACATTACAGCCTGTTCCCATTGTTCAGAACTTTAGGAATCGAAACTGCTCCTTTAAACGCCAAAGCTTATGGGACTACCAATAAAACAGTTGAAAACCAAGTATGCAGGGGAATAAAGAACGATGTGGCATTTCCGTATTCGTGCCAGTTTAAGTTTGCTTTTCCGGCACAGAAAAATCTGCCAAAATTTGATTTGTATTGGTACGACGGCGGAATGAAACCTTTTGCTCCTGAAGAGTTGGAAGAAGATGGTTTGGATATTGATACTGAAGGAATGATGTTGGTAGGTGATAAAGGAAAAATTCTTGCAGGCTTTTTAGGTGAAAATCCAAGGATTATTCCTGATAAAAAAATGAAAGCATACCAGGGAGAAAAATCAGTTCCAGAAAAAGAAAATGAGACAAGATCAGAAACCTGGGCCAGGGCAATAAAAACAAATACAGAGTCCCCGGGCAGTTTTATTTATGCCGGGCCAATTACTGAAACAATAAATCTTGCTGCTGTAGCTCTTCGTGCAGGTAAAAAAGTGGAGTATGACTCAAAATCGATGAAAATCACCAATGATGAAGAAGCAAATAAATACCTGACCCGGGAGTACCGTAAAGGCTGGGAAATCTAAATTGACAAATCTTATTAGCACTGGCAGAACTCAAATCTGCCAGTGTATTTTTTTAAAAAGGAACAAGATGATTTCTTCCACGATTCTTGTTATTTTTATTTTCATAAGATTACCTTTTGAACAACATCATGGAAAAAACGCTTAATTTCTCCGAACCATTTCTCAATGCTGAATATGTCAGTGATATAGAAAATTATCCAATTCAGGATAAAACCATCGTGATCAATTTAGACTCACAAAAGGTTGAAATTGAAGATTTTCAGTTACAGCCAATGAAATCGGCTTTATTTTCTAATAGCATAATCACCAAAGCTAAAAGCCTGATCCTCATCACGGTTTCTGAAGAGGATTTCCTCGGTCAAAAAATACAGATTGATGAAGAAATTATAAAATACTCATGGCATCATGTGTTTGATTTTTTTAATCTTCCTCATTTAAAAAACACCCCTCTTTGGCTTTCAGAAAAAGAAACAATTGGAACTATGGAACTGAATCTTTGGTATGCACCCAAAGGCACCCACTGCGGATTGCACAACAACCACCCTTTTCGGGAATTGCATACCCAAATTATAGGTGTTGGAAGTATGCAAAAATTCCATGAAAACAATCCAAAAACATTGTACCAGGAGGTGATGATGAGCCCTGGATACACACATGATCCTTTTTATTCAAATGGTGGTAAATATCCATGGCATCAGTACTATGCAGAAACCGACTGCATCTGGTTGGCAATAGAAATGCATGAATAACTATTTTATTACACTTTACATCCTTTTGATGCCTCCCAAAACATAAAGCATAATCGCCCTGGAAATCCTGAAATTCCATGGAGATACCAAAACTGTAGGGACAAAAATGGAAGCCAATGTGAACAGGATATTATTAGGATGAAAAAGCACTTCGAATCCAACACCAAATGTAAACATCAAAGCGACATTGATGGCGTAACTAAAATACATCGCCCCAAAATAAAAACCAGGCTCAGGCATGAGATCCTGACCACAATACGGGCATCGTCTATGCATTTTTAGCATGTGCGCCAGGTTAAGTGTTTTATGGACAAACATACTCTCCTTTCTGCAACTAGGGCATTTTGTCTGCAAAATATCTTTGAATGTATCCAATTTGCTCATCTTGAGATCAAAATTCAAAAATACAATGGATACACAAAAATACTATGATCAATATCACATATCAGTTTTTCTCCACCGGGAGATTATCAGGATCAAGTCTGCGACCTAGAGCTGAAACAGCCGAAACATTAAAAAATCCAATAACCGGGGTTGCCTGAGTAGCTTCACTGGCTATCGCAATATTGGAGGATACATTTGCAAGAGGTTGAGCAAACAACTCAGCAAAACCACCAGGTCTGTCTGTTTGAGTCGCAACTTCAAGCAAAAAAGTATAGGTATCATAATTTATGGACATTAATTCCACATAGACCGAATCACCTGGGGAATAGGGTGATAAAAATTCGTCATTTTCATCCTGATCAAATGGATTGATCCCATCACGAATGGGCTGTATAAATACGATTCCATCCACCACGGCTCCAGGTGAGCCACCTGCATCATAGCTAATGTTTATTTCTGAAGGTTTATTAAGAAATTGCCCATTTTTCCATGCTTTTATCCAATATGCATCACCAGGGCCAATAGGATCTGTAGCAAAAACTCCAGCAAAATAGCTATCAGGGAAAAAACTGTTCCCTTTCTCAAATCGATAGGAAATACTATCAATTTCCGGTACACGGTTCATATTGGAATAGGATTCATATGTTGAACTTCCCAACTGCACAGTCAACTTATATTGATTGCCAATTTTGCCAAAGTAAGGCTGCGAAGCATTTGGTTCCCAAATATATTGCCCTTCTTCCTCTCCTTTGTCAAAGGTATATAACAAATCATCTGTTAGATCTTCTACGGTCACAACCGCATCATTTAATCCAGGTAAAAAATTATTTTCAAAATAAGGTATTGATTTAAGGACGCTTATTTTCTGCTGCTCAGGTTTATTATTAATCCAGGCATCGATCACCACAACAGGCTCTGATTTGGGCAGTTCAACCGTTATTTCATTTTCACAGGACCATAAAAAGATTGATCCAAATAGTATCAATATATAGGTTATGTTAAATTTCATCTCCATTAAAAATTAAAGTTGTATGATATGGCAGGAATTATGGTGCCAATAATGGATACCTGCGTAGCAAACGTTTCTATTGGCATACCTGGTACAGGTCTATCTGTCCCCTGGGAAAAATAGATTGAAAATGGGTTTCTTCGTGCATATACGTTGTAAAAACCAAACACCCAATAATCACTGTTCTTTCTTAACCGGCCATCTCTTTTGTATTTTTTTCCATAAAGTGTTGCTGAAATATCCAATCTATGGAAATTCGGTATTCTCACATTATTTCTGGAGTCAAAAGCATTATAAGGAATCAAATAATCCTGTTGAGTAAACCGGTCTGTAGGGAATGTTGTTGGAGTACCGCTGAGGTAGGTAAAATTGGCTGAAAGTGTCCACCTGGGACTCAATTCATAGTACCCCACCACTTTCAGATTATGACGCTGATCGAATCGGGCTGGATACCACTCCGAATTATTGATGCCATCCACTTTTAGTTCCGAGCTCCCTAACGTATAACTTATCCATCCATTAAGTTTTCCTGTGTTCTTTTTCAGATAAAACTCCAACCCCATTGCTTTGCCAATCCCGTATAAAAGATCGCCCTCCAGGTATTCATTGATTAATATCTCCGCTCCATCAATGTATTCAATCTGGTTTTTTGTATCCCGGTAATACCCTTCCACAGAAAATTCATAATCATTATTCGGCCCAAAATTTTTAAACACCCCTAATGCATATTGATCGCCTATCTCCGGCTTTATATTGTTTGTAGTAGGTGTCCAGACATCCAATGGATTTGATGCGGTGGTATTGGAAATAAGATGTACATATTGTGACATCCTGTTGTAACTGGCTTTGATGGATGTCTTTGACCCTGTCTGCACTTTAAGAGAAGCTCTGGGCTCCAAATTAATATCGCTAGAGATGGATTTACGCCCATCAATATGTGCTTCTGAAACCAATTCCTTTCTTTTTCCTACTTCAATAGTTTCCCATTCATATACATTTCCTGGACCCATGTATTGAAAATTGGTCAATCTCAATCCATATTCTGCAGATATCGCATCATTAAATTTCGTGTTGTTCCCGATAAAAAGTGCTGACTCAAATGCATACTTTTTATCCAAACTGATATCTACAGCTACTCCATCGCTTACACCAATAGCATTGGCAGGATTGAAGGTATAATAAATCAAATCGCCTCCGAAAATAAGCTCATTGTTGGTGTTGATGAAATAGGTAAATTCTGGTTTGAAATTCACAGTCCTGATTCGCGAATTCCATTCGAACCGATCCATTTCATTTTCCCCAAAAGCGAGAGAATAATCATAATCACTAAAAAAGGTGGTGAAATTAGAAAATAACCGATCTCCAAACAGATGATTCCAACGGATGGTTGCCGTTTTATTTCCCCAGGAAAAGCCCTGATTTCTATCAAATAAAAACTTGTCTCTGCCCAAATAGGCTGATAAATACACCGTATTGTTATGATTAAATTTATAATTGGTTTTGAAAGTGAGGTCATAAAAATTAAGCTTGGCACCATTATCCAAAACATCTGTGAAGGGTCTGGCCAATATATCTGCATAAGAGCGACGCCCGGCAAGAATAAAAGAGCCTTTGTCTTTTATCGTTGGTCCTTCGATAGCCAATCTACTAAAGATCGTTCCTACGCCACCTTGCACTCCAAATTTTTTGGCATTACCATCTTTCATTCTTATATCCAAAATAGAAGCGATCCTTCCTCCATAGCGGGCCGGAACACCGCCTTTATATAGTTTTATATCCTTGACAGCATCAGGATTGAAGACAGAGAAAAAACCAAGAAGGTGTGATGAATTATATACAGGGGCCTCATCAAGAAGTACCAGATTTTGTCCAACACTACCACCGCGCACATTGAATCCAGAAGCACCTTCTCCTACGGTACTTACGCCAGGCAATAACTGAATGCTTTTAATGACATCCACCTCTCCCAAAAATGCAGGTACCTTTAATATTGTTTTTATATCCAATTGCACAGTACTCATTTCTGTGCTGGTGACATTCTGATCTTCAGGTATTCCATTAATTACAATCTCCTCCAGCTGTACATTTTCTGACGTTAATTCAACATCCATTTCCTGATTTTGAACCAATTCGATATCCAGCTGCTTGGTAACATAACCTAAATATCGATATTCAAGTGTGTACTTCCCTGCCGGTAATGTAAGGGAGTAAAATCCATAAACATTTGTTTGAGCACCAGTACCTAATTCCTTCACATAAATAGTACTGCCGATTAGGATTTCTCCGCTGGACTGGTCTTTTACAAAACCCTGAACGGTGAAATTAACTTCTGCCCATACGGTGGAAGAAATAAATAAAAGAACTGAAAAAAGTTTAATCGCTTTGGTGAACATGCTTGAACTTGAAATGGTCAATCTAAATAATAGACAGTTTTTTGTAAAAAAAATGTTTAATGTTTATACGGTTAAGATAAACATGAAGAATGGAAATATGTTTAAACGGACTTTAAATTATTTTAATGGCAAATAGGTTAAAATAACAGTTACTCCAATACTACTTTTTTGAAAACAGAGAAAAAAGACAGGTTATACATTAAAAAAAATAGGGGAGATTTATTTAGTTTTTCCTCTTCACTTCGATATTTTCCAGATTTATTTCAGAAAGTCTGTTCAATTTCCCTTCATCAAATAATTTCGCAAGTCCGCTTACATTTTTATCATCCGGGGCCCCTTCAAAATTGATATAGTCAGCAAAGTGAATACCACCAACTTCTCTTGGTTGAATTGCCTGGCGAAACCGGATACCCCCACCATCACTTTGATATCGATATCCAAAATAATCCATCTCAAAGTTTTTTGTATTAAACCAATAGACAAAAACATCATCAAAATCTTCTCCGCCTCCTTCCCTTTTGAATGTGACCTCTATTTTTTGATACTTTTCTCCTTTAATGTCTTCTTCTCCAATATATTTTTTAATTACGGCAGGATCGTTTAATCCAAATGGCAACATCGCAAAATAAGCAACAGAGTTGATGGAATTTGAATATCTTTTTGCCCAATCTTCAGACACAACCATTTCATGCTCATTAAGGAATCTTTTGAAACCATTATTGGTGAGTATATCATGGTATGTCCCCACCGAATCACTGAAAATTCTATGATAAACGAACATCCCATTGTCTCGTTCTATTGTATAATGCCGATCCCGGAAGTCAAAATCTATGATGCAGTTCTCAAATAATGCTCCACCATGATATTGAATCGATTTGTTAACAATATCAAAAGCATCAGGTTCCCGTGACACGCAACCAAAACCCATGAAAAGTAAAATCGAAAGAATTAGTTTAATTTTTGCCATAAATGAAATTATACCTTTGGTATTTTATCGAAAGCCATACTCATACGGATTACCATTTTACCAATTTGAGGATTCCGCATCAGTTATTGCCATTTTTTTCATGAATTCGCGCTCAAATGTCGCGAACATTACTGACGGCATCATGGCTTTAAGCTCTTCCTTTGTGTCCAAAGCGTAGCTTTTCAGACCCTGATCGAGACATTGCATCGCATAGGATTTATTCAATTCGATCGAAAAGGGATTTATTCTCACCGAAGCCAACAAAATTTCATAGGCCTGATCGGAGTCATTCATTTCGATATTAAAATAACGAACTGCCTCCAATACTCCGGACTCAAAAAATGGATTGTTTAGCGCCATTGTTTTAAATGATGAGGCTATTGTTTGTTTATCCTTTGAATCAGGATTCTCCATATTCCTGAACAATTCCAAATAGCCGCTTACCATGATATCCGTACTTTTCAGATTTGAATATAAACGTTGCATCACTTCTTTATCTTTGACCTGGTAAGCGTACTGGCATTGAGCTAAATTGATAGCATCAAGCACATCTCCCCTGCTAATATTTAACTTTCCAACTTCTTCAAGCAGTTCCAGCGCTTCTTTAACCTGTCCCAGTTCCAGATTGGCTTGAATCAATTTCACAAACCCAAGAGCCTGAAGATCTTCATTTTCTAAACTGACAACCAGCCCTTCCAGCTTTCCCAGGTCAAATTCGCGAAGTCTATAGTTCAAAAACGAAAATTTTGTTTCCGCATCAGCATTGAGTATTTGCGATATGTCTTTGGCTTCAATAACTTTCATCATTTTCACCGCCACTGAAGAATTAACTGAATCACCATTTTGAAGAATTTGACTCCAGATAAATTGTGCTTTGCCCAATTCTCCATTTTCCATATAGGCAAATGCCAAATCAGGTGCTACTTCCAGCTGCCCATTTTGAAATGCATTTTTAAAATCATCAATGGCAAGGGTATGAGCACCCAGTTTAGTGGATAATTTCCCGAGTAAATTATAGTATTCTTTCTCCGGATTTTGAATTGCAAGATGACTAAGAATTTGAAAGGAAGAAGCGATACTTCCTTGCTGAAATAGAGCCAACGCACTGGAAAAATTCAGGTTGTCCTGAAACCAGGATGTGTTGCTGGAATCATAGAACGCACGCAAATTTTGCTGATATAGTGTGTCCACGATCCATGGATTATTTAGGCTTTTATTATAATTATAAATGAGTTGTTCGATCTTTTCATTGTCTGGATCACCAAACCGGACAGCAAGCTTTTCGTCAAGTTTCGTATCCAATTGATTCGCCAAAACGACGAGATTGTTTGCAGAGGCCAGATAATTTACCTTGTCCCATAAAACTTCCAACGTGTCAGCTTTAATAGTAAGATCCTGGAGCCTAAGCAACGCATAAAGATTTGCTGCAGATTCATCGACCGACTTATCATACTGAGCAGATCGTTGGAAATAATAAAATGCCGAATCGACATTTTCCATTTCCATATACACTAAACCTATATTATTTAATAATTCCCCATTTTCAGGAAACTTTTCCAAACCATCTTGAAGGGTAAATGCCGCTTCGAAGTAGCGCTTTTCATCTAGGTATTTGGAAGCCAGATTGGCATAGGCAAATTCGGTTGGGTTTTTACCTATTGCCTGCTTCAAAAACGTAATTTCCTGTGGTGAATTGCCATTCCTTTTTTCCAATGAAGCAAGTGCGTAATTTGCCCGATGACTTGTACCGGAATAGATATTGGAAAGTTTGTAATACTCCGTGGCTGACAAATAATCGTCAGCCTTTAAATATAAATCACCAATTCCAGAATAAAATCCTGCGACTGACTGGTAGTAAGGGATCATATTAAACCTAAAAAACAAGGCCATGATAAAAACAAC
>JAHEMV010000309.1 GCA_024643455.1 Cytophagales bacterium | reverse complement strand
AAGTAACCCAAAGTTTTTTATTGTTTATCAATCCAAAAATGACCCCTAGAATAGCCATGCCAATGATTATTTTTGGGAAGTATTTTAGTTCGGGTATGGATTCAGGAACGATCATCTTCATCCCAACATAATGGTTCAAAATGTTGATATTTTGAAGCGTACCCTTTTCTGATCCGCCTAATTTATTAATCCAGATATACATGGTTACTCCCTGGGGATACTGAGGTGCTTCCAGCGTTATTCTCCAGATCGGCGATAAGAATGTGCCTAACAAGGCAAGGGCTCCTACTATAAAAATAATTTTGGGGAGATGTCGCATGAGAAAGATATAATTTTTATTATACTAATTAAATAAAGTAAAAATTAGGCATCACTCCTGAAAGTGATGCCTTTTTTGATGGTAATATCCCATCTTTAATAAATAAACAACACCATCAACTCACTATTCTTCAAATATTTCATCGCCCAGCCCCCATTTCAATTTGGTGTCAGAACCTTTAGCAGAAACGCGAACATATCCTTGCATTTCCTGGTGCAGTGCAGAACAGAAATCTGAGCAATAGAACGGGAATATCCCTTCTGATAGTGGTTCCCAAACCAATGTTTCGGTTTGCCCCGGCATAATCAAAAGTTCAGCATTTTGTGCTCCCATCACAGCAAGTCCATGAGGTACATCCCAGTCTTGTTCCAGATTAGTCACGTGCCAAAATACTTTGTCTCCAACTTTTATTCCTTCGATATTGTCCGGGGCAAAGTGACTTCGAATCATTGTGGCATAAATATGTACTTCATTACCATTTCTTACTACTTTGGTTTCAGTTTCAGTCAGCGTTTTGTGCTCATGTTCATTTTCCTCAAGAGGAAAGAATTTCACTTGTTGTTCTATAATTTTGGAGGCAAGTATCCCTTGAGCATAATGAGGTTCTCCCATTGTAGGAAAGTCCAAAAGTAGTTCCATCTTATCTCCAGATATATCATACAACTGTGCCGAATGAGCTAATTCAGGGCCTGTAGGCAAATACCGGTCTTTAGTAATTTTGTTCATAGCAATCAAATATTTGCCATTTTCCCATGGTTTCATTGATCCACCTCCAGGAATACTTAAGTGACCTATAGAATAATATGACGGAATTCGATCAACAACTTCAAAGGTTTCAAGATTCCATTTTACTACTTCAGAAGATATGAAGAACGAAGTATATCCATTTCCTCTGCCATCAAACTCAGTGTGTAATGGTCCCAGGCCACCCGAAGATACAGTTCCTGCAAGAACAGCATCAAAATTAAGCACTGGAATTCCATCAATTACTTCATCAAATTTTTCTTCTTCAATAGCAGCAAGCATTTTCTTGAAAGAATGAACGGTAAGATCAGCTGACAATTTACCGCTTGCAACAATAAATTCCCCTGTTGGATTGACATCAACACCATGAGGTGATTTAGGTGTCGGAAGATAATATACCAATCCAGGACATTCCGATGGAATAAGCACTTTTACGCCATTCATTTTGGTTGCAGTAGCAGAGTGAGTTTTATCATTGTAGTAATTATGGTAATACTCCGCAGGCCATTCGTGAAATTTCCCTTGAGCAAGATATTCTTCAGCTTTTTTCCAGTTGACTGCCGCGATATAATCCTTATCACGTTGTGATGCATTCTTCTCTTTTAGCGTATTTGCTTGTTCCACGTTATAACTTGTGAAAAAGGTCCATCCATGAGATACACCTTTGCCTGAGTGTGCCAAATCGTAATCATAGCCAGGTGCAACTATCTGGAAAGCTATGTCCATTTTACCAGGTTCCTGACCTCCACTTATAAACGTAAATGTCCCTTTGAAGTCTTCTTTATAACTGTCTATGGTTACATCCTTTTGTGGAATAGGAACACTAAATCGTGTAGCTGCCACAAGGTACTCCGTATTTTGTGTAGGATAAGGTGACGCATGGCTTCCCGCTGAATTAGGGATTTGTATAATCTCTGTGGTTTCAAAAGTGGTAAGATCTATTCGGGCTATCCTTGGAGTGTTATTACCATTTATAAAAAGATACTTCCCATCATGCTCACCATTAGTTTGTGAAAGTTTTGGATGATGCGAATCATCCCAAGGCACAAAACCAAAAGTAGTCATCAATAAAGGCTTGGTTTCTTCATTGAATCCATATCCTTTTTCTCCATCAACACTAAACACAGGGATTGTTTTCAGTAATCGCCCCGAAGGTAATCCATGAACAGTGACCTGTCCACTAAAACCGCCTGAGAAAAATTCATAATATTCATCCAGTTCCCCTGGAGCAACATACACTTTTTCCGCTGCACTGGAATTGCCAATGGCTCCTGCGCCATTTCCACCTCCAGATCCACACCTTGAATAAACAAAGAGTGAAGCAACGGCAAGCATCATTAAAGTAAACTTAGTAGATTTCATAATTCTATAGTTTTAGTAAAAGTGAGTGAAGTGATTCATATTAAAGGGTTCTGAAATATTCCAAAACTGCTCTGGCATCCTCTTGAGTGAGACCCTGATTTGCCATTACGGTATTATATTTCATGAGCAATCCTCTCCCAATAGGATCTTTCATCGCCATCTCTTCAGGATTCAATATCATATTCATTACCCATTCAGGTGTTCTGCGGTTTAAAACACCAACTGGCGCCGGGCCTAGTTTTTCTACTTCTGGAGCATGGCAGGCTGTACATTTCAGTACATAAATTTCAGAACCTTTTTTTGCCAGTTCAGGATCGAGTTCACCAAGTTCTACATGGGTTATAGGGCCAAGACCCTTTTGATTTTTCCAGTCTGCCTGGGCTTCCTCAAATGTCAATGGTTTTGCTACCGGTGGTGGCGCAAATTTCCCTTTCGACTCTTTTTCTCCTGAACCTCCTCCACAAGCACTCATAAATAAGGCTATGAGTATCCCTAAAAATATTGATCCTTTTAATTTCATGATTTCAAATTTGATTTAAACTATATATCTATTGTTGATGGCGAAGGTAAAGGTCAATGTGAAGCTGGGTGTATGATTTGAATCATAAACCTTAATATTGTGAGATCAACACCTCATCAGCCTGGATCGATTTAAACAGTTCATTTTAGATTATGAACCTGTATGAGATAATTAGCTATGATTTATACTCCTTTTCTTTATAGTATTAGTACTATAATTGACCGATTTGCAGTATGGATTGGTAAAGTTGAAGAGGAAATTGAGGATTGGATAAACACAAAAAAAATCTCTTCTTCATGAAGAGATTTAAAGATGTGATCCCGCTGGGATTCGAACCCAGGACCCTCTCCTTAAAAGGGAGATGCTCTACCAGCTGAGCTACGGAATCTTGAAAATTGCTTGATTTTTACTAAGCCATTTCCGTAATTGGACTGCAAATTTAGGATTCTATGATAAAAAGCCAAAACCATATACCAAAATTATTAATTATTTTTCTGGCAACATTCATAAGTATTTCTTATTCAGCTTTTTGCGAGTCCCCAAAAGAAAAATTAAACTTAGCTGATTCTCTTTTTAAACAGAAAAAATACACACAGTCATTCGAATTGTATGAAGATCTGCTCCATTCTGAACACAAAGCAACTTCGGTAATGTTACTCAAAATGGCTTTCATCAAAGAAGGACTCGGAGACTTTACCGATGCACTATATTATTTGGATTTGTATTACTTGAAAACCTTTAATAAAAAGGTACTTAAAAAAATGGAAAACCTGGCCGAAGAGAAAAAACTAACCGGTTATAATTATGACGACGCGGCTTTTTTTCTAAATATGTATCATCAATATCAATTACAGGTAGATTTATTTATAATAGGTTTAATTTTTCTGATATTTGGCATGCTGTTTTATCAAAAAAAATTGAACAATTCAGCCTCCAAATTTCCTGCAATAGCCTTTATATCTTTACTCGTTGTTATACTAATTATTAATAATTTCGGCCGTGAACATACGAAGGCTATTATTACTGCTCCAACAGCTTATCTGATGAAAGGTCCATCACCCGGATCTGATCTCCTTGAAATTGTCAGCAAAGGACATCGGGTAGATATCCTTGGAAAAGATGATAATTGGGTGAAAATCTCATGGAATGGCCAGACAGCATACATCAAATCGAACAACTTAAAACCAGTGAAATTATAGCTTTAGATTAGCCTATCCAGCCAAATAATTTAAATTCATACTACAGTATTTCTTTATTTTTTTTATTACTTTCAACCACAATCACTGAATTTAAGGTAAATGAATGAATATCTCTTAAAGGCAATCATCCGCCTTTTTGCAATTGTTGCCAAAGGAAATGTAACTGATGACTGCCGTGAGCGTATAAAATTTATTGTTTACAGGCAAGCAAGCCAGGAAACTGCAGAAGAATATTTTAAAATTTTTGAGGAGTTTACCTGTAATGAAATTGAAAAGCGCAATGCCCCTACCCCATCAAGCAATCGCAACATGGATCAGGACATGGAAGAGTTTGTGGAAGAATGGGCCAACATTATGCTTATTTGCAAGCGTATCAATTTGGAAAGTTCCCTGTTTCAAAAACTTATCGTTCTACTGAGAGTAATTGAATTATCATTTGAAGGAGGCGAACTTTCTGAAAGGCAAGATAACCTGATTTATTATATCGGCCAGACGCTTAACATCAAATCGAAGATGGTTGAGCAAGTCAAACAATTCGTGTTTGGAAAAGAAATAAGTGAACTTTCCAATAAAAATGTACTCATAATCGATGACGGATCTGAAGGGAAGTACAGCAAATGCAAACACCTCATTGCTCCAGAACTTACAGGTTTTCTTGCGGTTCTTTATATTCCAGAGGTCGAGAATTACATAATCAAATATGTAGGTATATCGCATATTATGCTGAATGGATCTGTTTTGAATAGTCGATATATTTATATCTTCCCTCCCGGCAGCAACATTAGGGGCAACAAGTTAAAACCCATATTTTACAGTAATGTCGTAAGCCAGTTTAAAGTAGCTCAGGATCTGAATAAAATAAAACTGACTGCTGATGATGTTTGGGTGCGATTTAAACAAGGCAGAATTGGCCTAAGAAATATTGACATCAACGAAGAATCCGGCAAACTAATCGGTATAATGGGCGCCAGTGGTGCCGGGAAATCTACCTTGCTGGAAACGCTGAATGGTAAAATAAAGCCCAAACATGGATCGGTGATCATAAATGGCGTAAATATCCATGAAGAACCAGAAAAACTTGAAGGTCTCATTGGATACGTTCCTCAGGATGACTTATTAATTGAAGATCTCACAGTCCACGAAAACTTATTTTATGCTGCCAAACTCTGTTTTGCTAGTTATAATGAAGCTGAACTGTTGGAATTGGTAAAAAATACTTTGCAAACTCTGGGAATCTATGAAACCAGAGACCTTACTGTTGGCAATCCACTTCAAAAAACCATCAGCGGTGGACAGCGAAAACGCCTGAATATCGCTTTGGAATTGTTGCGTGAACCAGCCATTCTTTTCCTTGATGAACCTACTTCGGGGCTATCCTCCCGAGACTCTGAAAATATACTTGACCTGCTCAAAGAACTTGCCCTAAAGGGAAAGCTGGTATTTATGACCATACATCAGCCCTCTTCCGATATTTTCAAAATGTTTGACAATTTGCTATTGTTGGATGTTGGAGGATATCAGATTTATTATGGAGATCCTGTTGAGGCTATCGTGTATTTTAGAGACATCGTCAATATGATCCAACGCGATCAAGGGTCCTGCATCACCTGTGGTAATGTGAGTGTAGAACAAATATTCAACATTATTGAAACGCGTGTGGTAGATGAATATGGAAAATTTACAAATCAGCGCAGGATTTCCCCTAAGGAATGGGGTGACCATTTTAAAAAACGGCTTAGCCCAACCGTAATTAATGAAGCTGCTCCCTTACCACCTACTACTTTCAGAATTCCAAATTGGTTTGAACAATTCAAGGTTTTTTGTACTAGAGATGTATTGTCAAAACTAAAAAACAAACAGTATCTGATAGTAAATTTTGCTGAAGCCCCTTTGCTTGGCCTAATCATTGGGTACTTCATACGGTACTATAATCCAGGCGATGACAATATGTTGGGATACACCTTTTCTAACAACGACAATATCCCTTATTATTTTCTTATGAGCATAATTGTCGCTTTGTTCATTGGGCTTTCAATAAGTGGAGAAGAAATTATTAAAGACAGAAGAATACTTCAACGGGAACGATTTCTAAACCTTAGCAATACCAGCTATCTCACTTCAAAAGTGATCATTCTTTTTGGGATTTCTGCAATTCAAACCTTGACCTATGCTATAGTGGGGAATTTACTGCTAGGATTCGAAGGTATGTTTTTCCCTTATTGGTTTGTATTATTTACTACAGCCTGTTTAGGAAATCTAATTGGGTTGAATATTTCATCGGCTTTTGATTCTGTAATCACAATTTACATAATGATACCAATCATCCTGATTCCTCAACTGATGTTCAATGGCGTTGCTATAGATTTTGACAAACTAAATCCTAAGATCAGTTCTACCGAAAGAGTTCCCGTTCTTGGAGAACTTATGGCCTCACGGTGGGGATTTGAAGCAGTCATGGTGAAGCAATTCAAGGACAATCAAT
>JAHEMV010000308.1 GCA_024643455.1 Cytophagales bacterium | reverse complement strand
ATGGAAACTGGGAAATTTTACCGCAAAACAAAGAGATTGAAATCATTGATCCGATGAGATATCTTATACGATCTCCATTTGGAAGTTATGTAGCCTATTATCCGGATACCAGGGATTTTAGTGCAGAATATTTTCTTTACAAGCATGGCAATCGGTATCTCGAGCAAACCGAAGATTTGAAATTTGGTCTTCTTGATGAAGATGGAGAAAGAGTAATAAGACCGGAATTTGATACTATTTCCGATTTGATGGAAGACAGTATTTATTATGCTAAATCGTCAAAAGGATATTCTTTCATTACCAAATCCGGAAGGATAATGAATGCCAATGATAATCGATTTGAGGAAATAAAGGATATGTCAGAAGAATTTATCGGAGTAAAAATTGATGGCCGATGGGGCTTTGTTGATATCAATGGGAAATTAAGGATAGCAAACCAGTATGATAATATAGGGGCGTATAATGAAGGATTGGCCCCAATAAAAATCATGGAACGCTGGGGTTATATTGATAAACGCGAAGATATTGTTATTCAACCGGCATACGATACAGTTTATACTTTCAAAGGGGGATTGTGTGAGGTTGTGAAAAAAGGAAAATATGGACTGATCAACGCTAAAGGAAAAATAACCCTGGAATGTGAATATGATAATCTGATCCGGTTGAATACTGGTGGATTTTTAACCATAAAAGGCCATAAGTATGGTCTGGTAAGCAATGAAGGCCGATTACTTATTTTACCTAAATTTGATCAAATGATCGATTTGGACAATGGTTATGTGATTGCTTCCTGGAAAGATCAATATGGTTTAATGTCCAATGATGGAGTCAATATCATTCCAATGATTTACGACCAATTGAAGTACGACGGATTTAATGATCTGTACCTTGCCACAAAAAAAGAAGAGTGGATTACACTGAATTTTCCATAAAAAAAACCGGGATACTTTCCCGGTTTGTTATTATGCTTCTTCCATAAATGGATACCTGAAATCCGTAGGAGGCACAAAGTTTTCCTTTATTGTCCTCGGAGATACCCATCTCAATAAATTGATCATAGATCCTGCTTTATCGTTGGTTCCTGATGCTCTTGCCCCGCCAAATGGCTGTTGTCCAACTACTGCTCCTGTTGGTTTGTCATTGATATAAAAGTTTCCGGCTGCATTTTTTAGTTTGTTTGCGGTGTATTCGATCACATAGCGATCTTTTGCAAAAATGGCTCCGGTAAGTGCATATGTCGATGTATTGTCAACCAGGTATATAGCCTCATCATAGTTTTCTGCTTTATATACATATATAGTCATAATCGGCCCGAACAATTCTTCACACATGGTAACATAGTTTGGATCTTCTGTGCGCAGGATGGTGGGCTCAATAAAGTAGCCTTTGGATTTATCATAATTTCCTCCGGCGACAATCTCAATCAAGGGGTCTTCCTTTGCCCTATCAATAAAACCTGCCAACTTATCAAAGGCCTTTTCATCAATAACGGCATTGAAGAAATTGGTAAAATCTTCCGGGCTACCCATTTTTATGTTTCCAAGGTCTTCAAGAAGAACTTTTTTTATCTCAGGCCAAAGATTGTCAGGGATATAGGATCGAGAAGCAGCAGAGCATTTTTGTCCCTGATATTCAAAAGCTCCCCTAACAATTGCTGTCGCTACTTCTTTTGGATTAGCTGACTTGTGTGCCAGGATAAAATCTTTACCTCCGGTTTCACCAACGATTCTTGGATACGTTTTGTATTTGGCAATATTTGCTCCGATTGTTTTCCAAATTCCATGAAAGACACCTGTACTACCTGTAAAGTGAATGCCAGCGAAATCTGGGTGATTTAATACCGTGTCACCGGCAGTTGGGCCATCAACAAGCACTAAATTGATCACCCCATCAGGAACGCCAGCCTCCCTGAAAATTTCAATCAAAACATGAGCGGAATAGATTTGTGTACGCGAAGGTTTCCAGACCACAACATTTCCCATCATTGCAGGAGCGGTGGGCAGGTTGCCAGAAATAGCAGTGAAATTGAAAGGTGTCAGCGCAAATACGAATCCTTCCAATGGCCGCTGTTCGATTCTGTTCCAAATGTTTGGAGATGACCCAGGTTGTTGTTCATAAATCTGTGTCATATAAGTGACATTGAAACGAAGGAAGTCAATTAGCTCACATGCTGAATCAATTTCTGCCTGATAGGCGTTTTTTGACTGACCAAGCATTGTAGCTGCATTGATTTTTGCCCGGTAAGGACCTGCGATTAAATCTGCTGCTTTTAAAAATATACTGGCACGATGTTCCCATGACAAATTTTCCCAATCTTCGCGAGCATTCAATGCTGCGTTTATTGCCAATTCGACATGACCAGCATCACCCTGATGATAGTGCGCAATAATATGCTTATGATCATGTGGAGGACTGATTGGTTTCTTGTTTTCAGTGCGAATTTCTTCACCTCCGATATACATGGGTATATCAATCACTTGAGATCGCAAATGACTCAGTGTTTTCTTTAATTCTGCCTTTTCTTTTGACCCTGGAGCATAACTCAAAACGGGTTCATTCTTAGGAACAGGTACATTAAAAAATCCTTTTAACATAGAAATATTGATTTATTAGTTAGAGACTTATGCAAATTTAATCAATTGAGGGCAGTCCCAAAGGCTTTTAGAGGATATTCATGATTTGTTGAAGCGATTCAATTTCGTGGGTTACATTGAGCGTGTGTGTAATTTTATTTGGATTAAAAAATATGTGATCCATTTTAGCATTCTGCGCACCAGTAATGTCCGTGTCAACATTGTCACCGATCATGATAGCATTTGCCCTTGTAGCACCTGCTACCTCCATGGCAAATTCAAATATTTCTTTTTGAGGTTTCCGAAAGTTGGAGCTATCAGAAGTCACAATCTTATCGAAATAATGATGAATTTTAGCAGCTTCAAGTTTAGAATGCTGAACATCATCAAAGCCATTTGAAATGATATGCAATTGGTAATTTGGCTTTAAATATTCCAAAATTTCATGAGTAAAAGGAAGTACTTTGGATTTTTTTGGTGACAGTTCCAGATATTTTTCACCAATCCCTGTAGGAATCACTCGTTCATCAACTCCAAGTCGTGTAAGAATCATAGGAAATCGGTGCTGACGCAATTCCATTCTATCTATTTTGCCATGATTAAACTTATCCCACAGAATATTATTGACTTCATTAAATACATTTATGAAATCATTAAAAGTAAAAAAAGACCATTGTGAAATATTGAAGATGGTGTAAATCTCCTCAATAGCTTCAGCAGTGTTGTTATCAAAATCCCATAAGGTATGATCAAGATCAAAAAATAGATGTTTATATTTTTTCACGTATAGTGTTTGATGGTTAATAAAGTATACTATGAATGGTCTAAGAACTGAATTCCCTGGTGGATTGTTTTTGTTTATAGGCTGTTAATTCTCTATTGGAGTACATTACTTCAAAAATTTGAATATCTTTTGTCAGAAGATGATCCTTTTCGACATAACTCCATATTTGGTTCAATAAGCTTTGGACTTCATCCTGTATATAATAGAAAATCCATTGATCTGACTTCCTGAATCCGACAATGCCTGCATTTTTTAGATACGACATGTGTCTTGAGGTTTTTGTTTGTGTAAAATCAAGTATCTGTTCGATATCAGAAATGCACATTTCTCCGTGGTATTGAAGAAGATTTAAGATCCTTACCCGTGGTTCTTCAGAGAGCGCTTTGAATATCCTGGTACTATATGAAAGACTTAAATTTTTTAATTTCATTCAAAAAAGAATCAATTTTCGGTAACAAAACAAACATTTTTGTTAATCACGAATTATATACATAATTGTTAAATTACGTTAAATAAATTGTCCTTTCTTAATCTTTGAAGTATTTTTAGAGCATAATTTTGGATTTGTGGGAATTGTCAGAAACATATTAATTATTCTTTTTGTTGGAGTGTTTTTCCAGTTGACATTTACTGGGAAAACAATGGCTCAGGATGATAAGCGCGATGTGATCCAGTTCTCAGGTGTGGTCTCAACGGCTGATACCCTGATGGGAATTATGGGAGCTCACGTCTATGTTCCTAAAGGTGGTAGAGGTACAACTACGAATTATTATGGTTATTTTTCATTTCCGGTTTTAGAAGGAGACAGTTTGGTAATTAGCGTAGTCGGTTATCATAAAAGCAGTATAATAATTCCAGAATTGGATGATGATAGCTATACCTTGATTATTCCCATGCATGAAGACACTACCTATCTACCTGAACTGGAAGTTCTGTTATTCCCAACTGAAGAAATATTCAAGGAGGCTGTTTTGGCTTATAGATTGCCGAATCAGGGTGATATCAATAATATGGATAATAATCTTGATCAAATGACATTAGCAGAAATGGCAAGGCTTATGCCTATGGATGGAAGTATGAATCATAAATATTTTATGCAGCAACAAGCAGTTTATTTGCATGATGGTTATGGCCCAAGATACAATCCATTACTCAATCCTTTTGCCTGGGCAGAGTTTTTCAAATCGCTGAAAAAGAAGAAAAAATAAATTTTTTCAGAAAGGAAGTTTATTTAAATCTACATTTCCACCAGATAGGATTATACCAACATTTTTTCCTGTGAAAAGATTTTGATTTTGCATAACCGCAGCTAAAGGCACTGCTGCTGAAGGTTCTATCACAATTTTCATTCGTTGCCAGATGAGTTTCATTGCTTCAATAATACTCGATTCTTCAACAGTTAAAATCTCTTTAACATGTTGTTGAATAATCGGAAATGTTTTTGATCCCAGGGAAGTCAAAAGTCCATCGGCTATGGTTTTTGGGGTAGTTGATGGAATGATTTTTCCTTCCTGAAGTGACCTGAATGCATCATCTGCCCCTGAAGGTTCTGTGCCGATTGTCTTAGTGTTTGGTGAAAAATAATATGCAGCTAATGCACTTCCACTAAGCAATCCTCCACCACCAACAGGAGATAGCAGGAAATCCAGGTTTGGCACTTCATCGAACAATTCCAATGCGCAAGTAGCCTGTCCTGCAATTATATTATAATCGTTGTAAGGATGGATAAAATAGGCATTTTTATCCTGAAGTACCTTTTCTGTTGTCGATTCGCGTGCTTCAAGTGTCGGGGCACATTCAATTACATTTGCCCCATAGCCAATGACGGCGTCTTTTTTGCTTTTTGGGGCATTTTCCGGCATGACGATATATGCATTTATATTTTTGATTTTTGCTGCCAGTGCCAGTGCCTGCGCATGATTACCAGAAGAATGGGTGGCCACACCAAATTGTAACTGAGATTCAGAAAGTTGTTGCACTGCATTGGTTGCGCCTCTGTATTTAAATGCACCTACCTTTTGAAAATTTTCACATTTGAAATAAATATTGGTTTGCAAAATCGCATTGATACTTGCCGAAGTAAGAACAGGTGTTCGATGAATATAGGAGGCTATTCTTTTTGCTGCATCTTTTATAGTCTTTGCTTCAGGTATTTCCATTTTATATATCATTATAATGATAAAGTTAAAGCAATAAAATATAGAATGATGGTGCCGTCCAGGTAAAAGGTAAAATAATAATCCTGTTTTTTTGTGGAAGCATTGAGGATAAGTATTGCCGTAATCAAACTGAAAAATGACATATACCATCCTTTTAACAAAACATGAATTAAAAATGTAAAACCAACCAGGCATGCAAGGGCAAACATCTTCGTTGGAAATATTCCTATTAATTGGGGGAAAGTTATCAGTTGTTTTTTATTGTCGACTCGAAAATCCCTTATATCAAAAGGGAGTGTTATTGCCATAATAAAAAGAAAGTGAGCAATAAAAAGAAATAGGTTATGTGAAGTGAATAATGGTTGATGAGAAAGAATTACCGGTAAAAATGAAGCCATCGCAGACCAGACATAGGCAATCAAAAAGACTTTCAATACAGGAATACTCCTCAATGGAAAATGGATAATTCCCTTTGACTTTTCCGGGACATTATATAAGGTGGAAATTAGTCCCAAATGGAAAAGAAAAAAAACTTCCGGAAAATTCAAAAATGGCAAATGGACCAACAGGATTCCAATTAAAATAAAAATGAATTTTATCTTTTTGGTATTTGTCAGGTTAAGTGTTTTGAATGAATTTAGATCAAGGATATTGAATTTTATTTTGGTATTAACCTGGTAAATGAGCATCGTTGACCAAAATATTAGACTTGAAATAAGGATTGATGGATAACCGTTATAGGTCAATAAATAACCAGAAACAAAAAAGAAAACGGCACAGATCGATATGAAAATATTTTCTTTAAAGAGGAGTTTGCCAATTAACTGATTTAATCTATTCGTGGTGGTTTTTATTTTTTGTTCTTTTTGGAAAATGATTTGATACCTAGACTAACTGCCGAAATAATAAGAAAAATGATGCCTTCTGTAATTGGGGCCCTGACAGGATCCTCACATGGTGGATTCGGACAATCAGGATTAGGTCCACTTAATTGGACTTGACCAAGAGTGAATAATATAGGGATCAATAATAATATAAATACTAAAAAAACAAGTTTATACTTCATCTTACTCCAATTCACGATTAAATTTACAGAAAAATCTAATTTACAGTGTTCTTTTTATTTCTTTT
>JAHEMV010000307.1 GCA_024643455.1 Cytophagales bacterium | reverse complement strand
TTCTTATCCTGGACAAACCATTCCGGATGTTCCTGGAATACCCTGGCATCTTTTGTTGCTGCTCCGATGCTGATCCATAGTCCGGGCTTCATCCCTAATGAGGCGATGTAATCAAACGTCGGTTTAAGTCCACCCGGAAATTTAATCGTATCCACTTCCCAGTCGCCATAATTATTGCCCCAACCTTTTTCTGAAGAAATACCGCTATGATTGATTTGCCAGCCATCGTCCAGAATAAATTCCTGGATTCCACATTGAGAAGCAGCAAGAGCAGCCTCCCTGATCAAAGAATCATTTATGAAGGTTCGGAAAGGATACCAGGTGTTATATACAAATGTTGGTTTATCTTTCAACTGCACAATCCGAGGAGTCATATGCTTTATAACAAATTCATTTACTTCATTTTCGATTATTTCAAAGCCATCGTCCCTGCCGGAATAGAGACCTACAAAAACTTTTGGGCTAGTCCAGGTCTCGTTGGGCTTTAACCATTTTCGGAAAGGGAAATCTTGTTCCCTGTGTGTAAGTCCGACTTCGATATTATTGCCATTATTTGAATGATAGGTTGTTCTTTTCAAAATGCTTGGGGCCTCGTTCCCAAGTGCAAGTCCCCTGCGGGCAGAAATATTGTGAATTACCACTACAGGATCATCCCAGTTACCAATAAACCGCCCAAGATTTTTCATTCTTCCATAGTTGTGATACGTCACAGAACTGACAAAATCAAGTCGTGTTTCGAGGTCTTCAATAATGACTTCTTCCAGTTTCAGATCATTCATGTCATGATTTGTGATGCTAATCCATTTTCGGATTATTGGTAGGTTGGGATAAAGCATATAGTTGAGCTCAAGATCAATTGGTAGAGTTTTACATGATAGAAGAATCTGTAAACCCTTACCACCTGTCGCATCTTTAATGGCTTTTTGACCACTAATTTTCCATCCGCTAAAACCATTATACAATTGGTCATCTATCAGAAAAGAGAATTCAGGACTTTCAGTAATGAAATTTTTAGTTTCTTCATTCAATATCAATTTGTAAGAATAGATACTATCATGAGGAAAAATAATTTCCCTGGAAACGATTCCGTTGTCTAAGAGAAATCCGTTTTTTGAGGTAGTAAAATAAGGTTGAGCATAAATATTGCTGCAGGTTAGAATCAGCAAAAAATGGTATAAGTATTTCATTTTATAAAGAATTGATGTGGTTTTGCATCTAAAATACAAAACAAAAAAGATATTAATAAGCTGATGGTTCAACTTTTAAAACCATGGAGAATTATTGGTTTTTAGCGTAATTGATTATCAATCTTTATAATGGATACACATATAGATAGCTGTGTATGTTATAAGGGGATTTGCTTGTGAATTAGTTGAAGAGTATATTGTTTTTTTATTGGCCAGGTCACCAATAATTCAGAACTGGATTTTTGCCTGTTCCTAATTTAAATAGTCTAACTTAAATAAATAAAATGAAAAATTATCTTTTACTATGCTGTATACTAATTGCTGGATGTTCACCAGCACCTGACTTTAAAACTTTCCCAAAAATTGATACGCATGTACATCTTGAAACAGCAGATGATTCATTTGTTCAGGTTGTAGAAGATAACAATTTTCAATTACTGACTTTGGTCACTCGTTCTGAAAAACCAGAGGTAATCAAAAAGGAATTTGATTTTGCTATAAACCTTTATAAAGGGCACCCAAAAACCATTGGTGCTGCAACAACAATTAGTATGGAAGGATTTGGTGAGCCTGAATGGCAGGAAAATACAATTGCCTGGCTCCAGGAATGTTTTGATGCCGGAGCTATTGCTGTTAAAATTTGGAAAGATGTAGGAATGACTTTTCGAAATCCAGATAGCACTTTTGTTTTTATTGATGATCCCAGGTTTGATCCGATTTTAGATTTTATTGAAGCACAAAATAAAACACTTGTAAATCATACAGCTGAACCAAAAAATTGCTGGTTGCCGCTTTCAGAAATGACTGTATTGGGTGATAGCAGTTATTTCGCGGAGCATCCTCAATACCATATGTATTTGCATCCAGATTATCCATCACGAGAAGAAATACTTGCAGCACGTGATCGCATGTTAAAAAAGCATCCTAATTTACGTTATGTAGGTTGCCATTTGGGTAGTATGGAATGGAGTGTAGATGAGATGGCAACTTGGCTTGATCAATTTCCGAATTATGGATTGGATATGGCTGCACGAATTGTACATTTTAAGGTTCAGGATCATGAAAAGGTTCGTGATTTCATTATTAAATATCAGGATCAATTGATCTATGGAACGGATATCGCTATAAATGACAGGGGTAATTCGACAACAAAGGAAACTATTCAGAATATAGTGAATGAAGTTTGGATGGATGACTGGAAATATTTTTCTACAGATGATTTGCTCAAGCAGCATGATAAAGTTAAAGAATATCAGGGATTGAAATTGCCAGTACCGGTACTTCAAAAAATATATCATGATAATGCTTTGAGAATGTTCCCGGGATTGGGTCAGGACGCTGTTAATTGATATTAGAAATTTTTGTATTCTAACAAAAAGAACTATTGACTTTACCTGAATTGCGTTATTTAAAAATTTTGAAATTGCGCAATTGATTAGGGGTAAATTAACATGCTGTGGTTTTTAATAATTAAAGGATTATCCAATTCGCACTATCCCTTACTACACCATAGGATTTATGGTAAATAATTAAAATTCATTCAATGAAGAAAATATCGTTAATTTCTGTCGCTTTGCTGGTTTCATTTCTGGCTAATTCCCAGCGTTCTGAATTTTTACTCGAAAAAGGTTGGAAATTTTCTAAAGGAGATTTCACAGAAGCATCACAACAGGTATTTGACGATAGCCAATGGGAAAATGTTACTATTCCTCATGACTGGGCAATCAAGGGTCCCTTTGATAAAGAGGTCGACATACAAGTAGTAGCTATCGAGCAAAATAACGAAAAGGTCGCTACCGAGAAAACTGGAAGAACAGGTTCTTTGCCATTTATCGGTGTTGGATGGTACAGGACAAAAATTAGTTTGCCAGATAATTCAAAAGGGGAAAAAGTGCTTTTGGTGTTTGATGGAGCAATGAGTGAGTCACGGGTATATATAAATGGGCAGGAAGTTGGTTATTGGCCCTATGGCTATAGCTATTTTTACTATGATATTACACCATATATCCATGAAAATGAGGAGAATACTTTAGCTGTACGACTGGAAAATTTGGGAAAATCTTCCCGCTGGTATCCCGGGGCTGGTCTTTATCGTAATGTTCATGTTATTGTAAAGGATCAGGTTAGTATCGAACATTGGGGGACGAACATTACTACGCCTTTTATTTCACCTGAAATGGCGAAAGTAAATGTCAAAACTTCCTTTAGCGGAGCGGATGTCAAACTGGTAACCGAAATCAAAGATGCGGATGGGAAATTGATCAGTTCCAGCAGTTCTTCAGAACAGTTTGGCAATCAAATCGAGCAAAATATTGCAGTGAAAGATCCAAAATTATGGAGTCCTGAAACCCCTTACCTATATAGCGCTGTATCAAAACTGTATCAGGGTGACGTGCTAAAGGATGAAGTATCGACTCGTTTTGGTATTCGGAAAATTGAGTATAGACCAGGCGAAGGATTTTTGCTCAATGGTGAAGTGCGGAAATTTAAAGGAGTTTGCCTGCATCATGATTTAGGCCCACTTGGTGCAGCTATAAACAAAGCTGCGTTGCGGCGTCAGCTGACCATAATGAAGGATATGGGTTGCAATGCCATTCGGTCAGCACACAATATGCCTTCTCCTGAACAATTGGAGTTGTGCAATGAAATGGGTTTTATGTTTATAGCCGAAAGTTTTGATGAATGGGCAAAGCCAAAAGTTAAAAACGGGTATAATCGGTTTTTTAATGAATGGGCAGAAAAGGATGTGACCAACCTGGTAAGAGCAACCCGGAACAATCCATGTATTGTAATGTGGAGTGCTGGCAATGAAGTGCCGGATCAGTGGGGTAATGAAGGAATAAAAAGGTTAAAGATGTTACAGGATTTATTTCATCAGGAAGATCCAACAAGACTCGTTACAGTTGGAATGGATCAGGTGGCCAACACGCTTAAAAATGGATTTGGAGCAATGCTTGATATACCAGGGCTCAATTACAGACTCCCATTATACGGAGAAGCATATGATCGTTTTCCCCAGGGATTAATTCTCGGATCAGAAACAGCCTCAACAGTTAGTTCACGAGGGATTTACAAATTCCCTGTAGAACAAGCCAAAATGAAAATGTATGACGATGCACAAAGTTCGTCTTATGATCTTGAAGCTTGTTTTTGGTCCAATATTCCGGATGAAGATTTCGTATGGCAGGATGACAAACCATGGGTTATTGGCGAATTTGTCTGGACGGGGTTTGATTACTTGGGTGAACCAACGCCTTATGATGATTACTGGCCATCGAGAAGTTCTTATTTTGGTATTTGTGATTTAGCTGGTTTGCCCAAAGACAGGTATTACCTGTATCGAAGTCGTTGGAATACGAAAGATGAAACGTTACACATTTTACCTCATTGGAACTGGGAGGGACGAGAAGGAGAAACAACACCGGTGTTTGTTTATACCAATTATAAAAGCGCTGAACTTTTTATCAATGGAAAAAGCCAGGGAATACAAAAGAAAAATATGGATACGAATACAAATCGATATCGGTTGATGTGGATGGACGTGAAGTATGAACCCGGGACAATAAAAGTAGTAGCACTAGACGACAATGGTAAGCCAATCGCAGAGGAGGAAGTGCATACTGCTGGGAAACCGCATCATATCGAACTAAATGCAGACAGGCAATCGATTCGAGCTGATGGGAAAGATTTATCATTTGTCACGGCTACCGTTGTTGATAAGGATGGCAACTTTTGTGCAACAGCCACAAATCAACTTAATTTCAAAGTGAGCGGTGAAGGCAATTTCAAGGCGGTGTGCAATGGTGATGCAACTTCGTTGGAGTTGTTTCACCTCCCGACCATGAAAGCGTTCAGCGGCAAATTAGTCGTATTGGTGCAATCAACCGAAACCAAGGGAGATATCCGCTTGGAGGTCTTAGGAAAAGGGTTGAAAAAGGGCCTAATTTCCATGAAATCGGATCACTAAAATACTAATTAAGAAAGTTGTTTTTCAGATTGAAGCGTTTGAAAGCACGCTGGATTTTTCAGCCAAAGTTTAATGTATAAATTTAAAAATCTGCTTCCAGCTATTTTTTTAGCTAGTGTTGGATTACTTTCCACAAAGATTACCTTAGCTGTGATCTTAGGATAATCACACTAGAAAGCTCCCCGATCCCAATATCATTCCAGGTTAACACATCCAATATCGGACGCATATGTGGACACGATTCATCTATAGACAGTTGAGCAAAGAATTTTGATTTACGAGATAAATTAGCAGGCATTCAGGAACTAATATTAGTGCCAGATGAGTTTTTAGTATAACGAATAGATGCATATGAAAATCAGGCAATTTTTTCACATGAGTCTGATTGCTAATATGAAAGAAAAGAGAGACCCAATTGTATTTCAACAATTAATATTTAAAATCATGGAAGAAGAACAAAAAGTAGTTTCGATGCCCCGCATTGGTGATAAAGCACCAGAATTTAAAGCGGTAACAACACAAGGCAATATAAATTTTCCTGCCGATTATAAAGGGAACTGGGTAATTCTTTTTAGTCACCCTGCTGATTTTACTCCCGTATGCACTTCGGAGTTTATGACTTTTGCCTCATTAGAGAAAAAGTTTAATGAAGCTAATTGTAAACTAGTTGGCCTTTCTGTCGACGGGCTATACAGTCATATTGCTTGGTTACGGACCATCAAGGAAAAAATTGAGTATAAAGGGATGAAGCACGTCGAAGTCAACTTCCCTTTGATTGAGGATATTACCATGGAAGTTGCAATGAAATACGGCATGATGATGCCAGGTGAAAGCAACACAAAAGCGGTTCGTGCTGTATTTGTGATCGATCCTAAAGGTGTCATCAGAACCATAATCTATTATCCGCTTAGTTTGGGGCGTAATTTTGATGAACTGTATCGCGTAATTCTTGCCTTGCAAACTGCCGATGAATTTAATGTGGCTACACCAGCGGATTGGCGTCCAGGTGATGAAGTAATTGTGCCACCTGCAGGATCGTGTGGTGTCGCTAAAGAAAGAATGGAAGGCAAAGAGAAGGATACAAAATGTTACGATTGGTTTTTCTGTACCAAAAAGATTGACAAGGAAACGGTATTGAAAAAGATTCTTAAAAAGTAAAAAGGGAAAACATTGCATTAATGGCACAGGTCACAGACTTGTGCCATTTTTTGGTGATAGAATTATATATTACGTAATCTCACTCCGAACTTTCAGAACAAAATAAGGTTAAGCAGAATAATATTAAAATCAGGTCTCTTGAAAAACGAATTGCTAAATACTTGCATAAAGGAAAAGTAAAAGAACCTGCCTTTGATTTTCTTACTATACATTTCACCCAGTTAAGAAATCCTGAGTAAAAATCTTCCCCATTCTTTGCCAATTAATTGATTGCCTTTCTGATTTAGGTTTAAAATACCTAAAAGGAGTAGTAGTTATACTATTTAATTAGGAGCTCAAATA
>JAHEMV010000010.1 GCA_024643455.1 Cytophagales bacterium | reverse complement strand
TAAGGGAATTTGAAAAATTAAAGCCTTGAAAATCAAAAAAACACTCATTGCCCTAATCTTTTCTTTTTCCATTTTAATTGGAAATTTTTTACCTGTATTTGCTTTGGATCTGAATGGAAAAAATTCAATCTCAATCGAAAAAACGGATAGTACATTAGTTCCCAAAAATATTACTGAAAAATTACCAGAAGTAAAAAAGAATAAAGTAGTTCAAAAAGCAAAACCAACTTCGCGGGTTACCTACAGTATTATACTTTATATCATTGCAAAGTTTATGCAATTAAATCCTTTCACAAGACCTTCCTAGTCAAATTTATTAATTGGCAAATTCCCTGAGGTCTTCTACTTTAATAATCCCTTCATACAGCGCCCGACCTACTATTACCCCGTAAAGACCCATATCTTTCAATTTTCGAATATCTTCCACCGAACGTACTCCACCACTGGCAGCAATGCACATATGAGGAAATTTATCCACTAACTTCTGATAAAGAGGAAAATTTGGGCCCTCCAGTACGCCATCACGATTCATATCAGTCACTTTCACGTATTTTAACCCCCTCATGTGAAAATACTCTATGTGTTCCTCCAGGTCAATATCTGCCTTTTTTTGCCATGCTTTATACATCAATTTGTCACCTGATACATTAGCCATAAGTGAAAGCTTTTCTCTTCCATAAGACATTATCCAGGATGCAAATAAATCGTGATTATTCACTGCTATACTTGAAGCTGTAAAATACGTAGCACCAAACTCCAAAACTTTATTGATATCGCCGTCCGTGCGAATCCCTCCCATGAAATCGACTTTGAGTTTGGTATAGCCAACAATAGCCTCCAAGGTGTGGTAATTAACAGGAGATTCTCTTTTTGTCCCATCAAGATCTAGAAAATGCACTACCTCCACACCATTATCTTCGAGCAGCAAGGCAGCATCAATCAGGTTAAAATCATACTTAAGCTGATTTGAAAAATCACCTTTTTTTAGCAAAACTAATTTGCCATTTGAAATGGATATTGATGGTATAACCTTAAACATTTTCTTGTTTTGTCTGAACTATCAATTAGTGAAAAAAATTGAAACTTTGGAAATTTTAAGGCGGTAATATTTTGATAAACTGCTTAGAAAATTAAGTATAGATGACTAATAAGGTAATGAATTTTGGTCGCTTATTTAGAGTATTAGGTACCCAACACCCCCAATCAATCATTTATCCATCAAAAACTTAAAACCCTCGCCGTGGATGGACAGTATTTTTAGGGAATCATCCCCTTTTATTATTTTCCTCAATTTAGCAATATAAACGTCCATGCTTCGGGCGTTAAAATAAGAATCATCTCCCCAAACACTTTTAAGGGCAACGGTTCGCTGAAGCGTTTTATTTTTATTTAAAACAAGTACCTTGAGCAGTTCCGTTTCTTTTGTTGTTAATTTGATGATTTCCCCATCCGCTTCAAGTTGCTGGTTATTGATATCAAAAACAAATTTGCCTACCTGCATGATCCCGTTTTCCAGAAGACTTGTATCGTTGTCAACCACTCTTCTCATCACTGCCTGCATCCTCAAAAGTAACTCCTCCATGCTAAACGGCTTTGTCATAAAGTCATCAGCGCCGATTTTCAATCCTTTTATCGTGTCTTCTTTCATGGATTTGGCAGTCAAAAAAATGATTGGAATTTTCTTATCTATTTCCCTTATCTCTTGTGCCAAGGCAAATCCATCCTTCTTTGGCATCATGATATCCAAAATGCACAAATCATAAAGACCATTTCGATAGGATTTATAACCCTCCTCTCCATCTTTGCATAAATTGGTTTTATACCCCTTGATCTCCAGGTATTCAGAAAGAATCTGCCCTAAATTAGGATCGTCTTCTACGATTAAAATGTTCTTGTTATCCATTTTGTGGTAAATAAATTTCAAATGTACTGCCCTTTGCAATATCGCTTTTCACACCAATTGTACCTCCAAGTGCATCAAGCATGGTTTTCACATAGGTCAAACCAAGTCCAAAACCTTTTACATCATGCAGATTGCCAGTTGGTTCACGATAAAATTTCTCAAAAATCCGGTTCAAAACTTCTTTGGACATTCCAATTCCTTTATCGCTTATCTGTACGATAATGCCTTCGTTATAATTTTTCGTACTAATGGAAATTTCAGGCTTTTCCGGACTGTATTTGTTGGCATTGTCCAGTAAGTTGTAAATGATATTGGTAAGGTGCACTTCGTCAGCAATAACCTCTTTATTCGACGCAGACAGTTCTTTCCTGATTACACCATGTCGTTTTTCTATTTGAATGTTAATATTTCCAAGTGCACGATCAATTACTTCATGAACATCAAGTTTTTCGAGTTTGAGCTTGAAATCTTTTTTTTCTAATGTGGCCATCTGCAACACCTTTTCTACCTGCATGCCCAATCGTTTATTTTCAGCCTGAATAATGGAAATATAACGCTTTAAAAAGGTTTCATTCTTTTTTACATCGTCATCCTGCAAGGCCTCGCACGCTAAGGCTACAGTAGAAATTGGTGTCTTAAACTCATGGGTCATATTGTTAATAAAATCGTTCTTGATTTCAGAAATTTTCTTTTGTGTCATTATGGTATAGATTGCGTAACCAAAGATGCCGATGATGACAAGCACAAGTAATATGGAAGAAGCAAGTGAAAACCATATTTTCCCAATCAGGAATGTTTGCTGATCAGGAAAATAAATACTGAGATAATTGCCTGTTGGAATAATATCCCTTGTGAAAAGGTTGGTTCTAAATTCTGACTTTAGGATTTCGGACTTCTGATCGACAGCATTGGTCAAAACAAGGGTATCTTTTGTACCATCAATGACCCCATAGTTAAAATCGATATCAATGCCTTGATTTTGCAACGAAGATGTTAGTAAGGTCTGCAATTGCCGTTGATCAATCCTGTTTTCGAGTTTACGCTCTTTTGAAAACAATTCATTTAATACAATGGTGATCATCTCAGATTTCTCCTCAACCTTATTGATGTTTCGCTCTGAAGTCGCACTGTACTCGACTACTGAATCGATGTTGGCCTTGAAACGATTTACCTCAACCAAAACATTCTCATCAATCCAGACACCTTCGTTGTTTTTGAATGGCTGATCTGTTTCAATATTTGCAGTTTCAGATTTTCGAGTATTCCCCAGGCTATCAGTTTTAAAGTAAAATTTCTTTACATTCTCTTCATTGATCAAAAATCCTTTTTCTGATTTACTTTTTGGCTTATTGCTGATGAACTTAATGCTGTCCATGCCTACCCAGGTTTTCCCATTTTGCGAATATTGTAACCTGTTGGCGGCGGCATAAACAATCTCCTGCTGTTCCAACTTATCAGAAACAGCGTTGAGCGCATCCTGCACTCCTCGTTTAAAGCGATCTTCACTAATGCTAATGGCATTATTTATCCAATACATTTGGAAACTTATAAGGCCAATAAGCGCCAGTGCCATCAAGACAATTATCCATTTTAAAGTTCGCCTCCCCATATTGACAAAATTACGTCAAATAGTCTTAAATGGTTGATTTTTAACATTTTTTAACATTCTTTAACAAAATGGCTATTCCTTTATACCGATCTAGGTTCTACATTTGATTAAAAAAGAAAGCAATGAAACAAACATTTACACATTCGATATTTATTCTACTTGCCATTATAATTTCTTTGGCATTTGCTACAAATGATGAAAAAGGCAAAGTACATCTTAAAATTACCAAAGAAGAAAACGGGCAACAGCAAGTATTTGAAAAACAATACAACAGTATGGATGAGTTGAAAGCCGATGAGGATTTAAAACAATTTGATGTTTTGGTAGAAGAATGGGCCAATGAAAACAACAAACACTTTGAATTTTCATCCGATCATAAAAAAGATGGTGAAAAAACAATTATCGTCAAGAAAAAAATAGGTGACAATGATGAAATGACCTGGATATCAGATGGCGATACGAGTAATGTTAAGAGGGATCATGTGATGGTTTTCAAACAAAAAGAAGGAGATGACCTTAATGAAAAAAATGTGATCAAAATAAAGACAGATGATGGTGATGAGAATTTTACTATGAAAATAGATGGAAAAGGCGAGAAGAAAATAGTATGGATTGACGAAAACGGAAAAAAAACTGAGCTTACTGAGGAGAAAATTGAAGAAATGATATCTAAAGATGATGCCAGTAAACTGAATAAAACGCATAAAAAAATAGAAATTATTTCATCGGATGATGCAGATGGTAAAGTCAAGGTGATGGTTTCAGGTGATGATGATCCTCATACGATGGAAATAGAAGCAGAAGTCTCGAAAGAAATAGATGAAAATGGAGAAGAAAAAATAGTTAATAAAAAAGTATGGGTGACCAAAGACGGAAAAAAAATGGAGCTTGACGATGATGACGCCTATGAATTGAAAACAGATGGTGACACATTCACCATTAAAATTGACAAAGAATCTATGGAATCAGCTGACTTTTCTGACGGAAAATTTGAAGGTGACAATTTGATGCTTTTTAGTAATAAAGCCGATGGAGAAAGTGGTATAAGGCAAACAATGAAAATCAATATCGATGAAAAGAATGGTGAACAATATATCGAAATCGATATTAAAAGAATCAATAATGCCAATGTAACCATTTCAGAAATACAAAAGGATGATGCCTCATTGAGCAAGGTTGATTATTCATTAAAAAACAATTTGAAACCTTCCCAGCTCAATTACTATCCAAATCCCAATAGCGGAAGATTTACACTTAATTTCGTCCTTGATCAGAAAGACGAAGTATCCGTAACGGTTATGGATATTCTTGGAAAAGAGGTGTATAAGGAAAAATTATTGGATTTTCAGGGTACTTATGACAATCAAATCGACCTGAGTGGTAAAGAAAAAGGAATTTACATCCTTCAAATCAGCCAAAAGAAAAAAATATTGACCAGAAAAATATTAATTGAATAATCGCTTCATAATACTAAATTTGCATTAAGGTTAAAATGGAAGGTAAACAGCCTTCCATTTTTTTTATTCAACTATAAAATAAAAATGGAAATTGTAAATGACAGGTATACAATTCAGGGGTTAGACCTGCTGAATATCGTCAGTGAATTTGGTAATCCGCTTTATGTTTATGATGCGGCCAAGATTGGTCAGCAGATTGACAGCATAAAATCAGCTTTTCCAGGCGTGAAACTGAAGATTAAATTTGCCTGCAAATCGTTAACTAATATTTCCATTCTAAAACTTATGCGTGCTAAAGGAGCGGAATTGGATACAGTCTCCATACAGGAAGTGCAGCTCGGTTTAAAGGCTGGTTTTAAACCACAAGAAATTTTATTTACACCCAATTGCGTTTCATTCGGAGAAATCAAAGAAGCCGTCAATCTTGGTGTAATGATCAATATTGATAATATATCCATACTGGAACAATTTGGTCATGAATACCACAATACAGTTCCGGTATGCATCCGGCTCAATCCCCACATCATGGCTGGTGGAAATAAAAAAATATCTACCGGCCATATTGATTCCAAATTCGGGATTTCTATCTTTCAACTAAGGCATTTGCTTAGAGTGATCGAAAGTAACCACATCAACGTGATCGGATTGCACATGCATTCTGGCTCTGATATACTGGATGCTGAGGTATTTTTACGAGGAGCAGAAGTACTTTTTGATGCTGCCAAAGATTTTCCGGATTTGCAGTTTATCGATTTTGGGAGTGGCTTCAAAGTGGCCTATAAAGAAGGAGATGTCACTACTGATATTCAAGATTTGGGAGATAAACTTTCGAAAGCATTCAAGGAATTCTGCAAGGATTATGGCAGAAAACTCGAGATATGGTTTGAGCCTGGTAAATATATTGTTAGCGAGGCAGGATATTTTCTTGTTCGTACCAATGTGATCAAAACGACTCCCGCTACTGTTTTTGTTGGTGTGGAATCAGGGTTAAATCACCTTATTCGCCCAATGATGTACGACTCGTATCATGACATAGTTAATATCAGCAATATTAACGGCACTAAGCGCATCTACACTATAGTGGGGTATATCTGCGAGACTGACACATTTGGGTTTGACAGAAAGCTCGATGAAGTGCATGAGGGAGACATTATCATGATAAAAAATGCCGGTGCTTATGGATATATGATGGCTTCAAACTACAATTCACGCTTCCGACCTGCTGAGGTCTTGATTATTGATGGCAAAGCCAAGCTGATTCGTCAGCGGGAAACCATGGAAGATCTATACAAAAACCAGATTGAGATCGATATAAAATAGAAAAAAGGGCTCCATTCGGGGCCTTTCTTTTTTGCTGAAATTTTGGTGCTTACCCAACGATTAATTCAAAATCTAGTTTTGATTAGGATTCATATACTAGTTATCCAATGCACTAAAATCTATAGAAGGAGGTGCGTTTGATTTTTCGCGGAGCAAATGAGTCCCAATTTCAATTTTATCATTTGTAAATCCACAATTCTTTAGATAAAAGCCTTGTCCATTTGTGCCCCCTGAATAATCTAATCTTGCATCTTTTCGTGCAGTGGCATCCGCCGAGAAACGTGCTTCCGTTATTTCATGCCATTTCCCATCTGCATCCTTTACCCATTGGTTGAAGTAATCACCTCGCCGTTCAATTGCACCTGTATTGGGCACAAAGTTTTCCAAAAAAGAATATAAGCCTTTAAGGTAGGTATTTGTCTTAGGCCGTTCAAATCTGGCTATTAAATCCCACTCCTCCATTTCTGGATTATAAAAATATGCACTATAGATGGTGGTATTATTTCCGGTTGGTTTAGCTCCCAAAAGAAATCCATATCGAGTATTTGTTTTCCAGTCATACACTTTATAACTCTGTCCTCCTGAACCTTCATTTCCAAACTCACCGGTATTTACTTTATCTCCTTTTTTCAATAGTGTTATCTTTTGATCTTCAGGAATGGCTTTCGGATTATCTGTTTGAAACGGACTCCAAATCGAAAAGAGAATTCTACGCTCTGTAGGTGAATTCACCTGAATTCCAAAGTATCCTTCCTTACAACCGGCAGCCATATAATACGATCCGATAACATCATTGCCTTCAGATATTTCAATTTCATTGTAAAACCATTCAACTTCATCCACTCCTTCAGGATTATCAAATATCAAATGAGTAGATGGGCCTCTTCGTCCAAAGTAAAAATCATCTTTTACATATTTAGCAAAATCGCCAGTCCCCTCATACCCTAATAAAACTGCATTAACTTCTGCAAAAACATTGGCATCTTTTTGCAGTCCTTGAATATCCACGAAGTAGTATCCAATAGTATTTACAGCAAATTCTCCAATATAAATATCTTCTTGATCAGTATTAGAAAGATTGATTTTCTTCGAATCGGCGCCAAAAGAAACCTGAACAAGCGATGTGCCTGAACGAACATTCGCCTTAATCCCAAGAAAAAGTTTCCCTGGCCTTTCCACATAAAAAAAAGTCCGTATGATATGTTTTGGATCAGACCAATTCTCAATTCCTTTCGAAGTAATTACACTTGAAGTTTCTAAAATATCGTTAATAAGCCAGCTATTTCCTTTGGTTGGGATAGAAACAGTCAACTGCTGCTCACCAATTGCTCTTCCCTGATATACCTGGCCAAAGAAGAATATGCATAGCATGACCAGATAATTGATTCTCTTTCCTAAAAATCCCATAACCTTAAGTTTATATAACAATTCTGTATCTGTTTCAATCATTTAGTAGCAATAATTCCTTTAATTTCCGAAATTAATAAATAACAAATAGTATTGAAGCTCTCCGTTAAGATTTTGCTCGACCTATAATTCAAAACTGATAAAAGATGGAAGAAATACTTATTTGTAATTAGGAAATCATGGGAAATTGGATAAAAAATAGGCGATGGAAACAAAAAAGAAAGGACACTTAGCAGAGTCCTTTCTTTTAGTTACTAAAAATAGTACAAAAAGATTGGATTTAAGGCTTAATATTCTGGTTCACCCTGAACAAATTAGCTGGATCATATTTCTTTTTTATTCCAACCGAACGCTTATAATTATGCTTATAACTTGCCTTAACACGATCTTCACCCTCATCCATCATAAAGTTGGAATAAGCTCCTCCTGAGGAATAGGGATGCAATCCATCCCAATAATCTTTGCACCATTTGGTAATCTTGTCCGCATTTTTAGGGTCCGGATCTACACCGACGATCACACCTGCATATTTTGCATCACGATATGCCCAAGGTGTATCCTCTGCTCCTACTCTGCTCGCAGCTCCGCTTATGGGATAAAGATGCATTTGAGAAAGTGGAGTCGGTATCGAAGAACCAAATTTTAAATGCTGCTTCCTCACTTCAGAACCTAATTCATTGAAAAAATCTGCGCGCCAATACCACTGTAAACCAGATGGTAATAAGCCATCAAATAAACTTTGAATTGATGGGTATGGCATTTCGCCAACATGTTCAAAAATAGGACTCTTCGCTAAAATCGGTTTGAAAACTTCATTTGCCTTTGCCATGTCTCCGGTATAACACCACACAATACCGCAGAATTGTTTTTTATGTAAAAACTCTGGAAATGGAGGCCCTGGGATAACCATTGTTGCAATAAAACCATTCAAATCATCGGGAGCTTTATGGATAAAATTATGATACCATTCCATAATTTCTTCCGTTTGCTCTATTGGCCATAAAGTCGGCCCTCCAAAAACAGTTTTTACTGGATGGGCTTGAAACTTAAAAGAAGTTACAATACCAAAGTTTCCTCCGCCTCCGCGAATAGCCCAAAACAAATCAGGATGTTGCCTGGCATTTACAGTAACAAAAGAACCATCTGCCAACACCATATCTGCCTCCAATAAATTATCAATCGTCAATCCGTATTTTCTTGACAAATGTCCTACTCCACCGCCAAGTGTCAATCCTCCTACACCAGTTGTAGAAATGATACCTGCAGGGACTGCAAGTCCAAAGGGATGCGTAGCATGATCAACTTCTCCCCAAAGATTTCCACCTCCAACCCTTACTGTATTATCCGAAGTATTGACCCTTATAAATTTGATTCCTGATAAGTCTATTACCAGGCCATCGTTACATAATCCCAATCCTCCTCCATTATGGCCTCCCCCTCTAACAGCCACTGTAACATTATTTTCCCTCCCAAAATTTACTGCTGCTATTACATCGGCTACATCTACGCACATTACAAACATTCCTGGATGTTTGTCAATCATGCCGTTAAACACCTTTCGTGTTGTATTATACTCGTTATCTGCAGGTAAGACAATTTTGCCTCTTAATTGTGAAGCCAACGCTTCAATTTTGGAAATGTTTAATTCTTTGATGGTTGTCATCATGATATTGTGGTTTATAATTAGTACGCTACGAATATAACCAACCATAAACTATTGGAACTCCACATATCATTCAAAAAATAAAAGATTTAGATCATAGGAAGCTTGTAAATAGGAAAGAAGAAGGAGCTAATTCCTTCTTATTACAATTCTTTTAAATATGTTGAAGGTAGAACTCCAAAAAGCTCCTGAAAGCATTTTGAAAAGTATGCAGGACTATTAAATCCTGTTTCAAATGCTATTTGAGAAATAGTATCCACTTTTTTATTTAGCAAATTAAGCGCTTTATCCAATCGATATTCTTTTATAAAACTATTAGGTGATTTGCCAGTTATTGAAATTAATTTTCTGTATAGCTGAGATTTGCTATATCCAAGTTTTCTGCTAAACACATCAGATGTTAAAGTAGTACTGTGCCATTCGCTCTCCATGAAATCCATAAGGGCCAAAAGAAATTTTTCATCTGACCTATTAAGCGTGTGGATTAATTTCTTATTAATGGAAATGTTTAAATTTTCACTTTCGTACAAATCTTTAACTTCAGATGATACCACAATAGATCCATCTGCTACTTTACAAAAATGTTCCGCGACCTTAATTGTTTCTTCAAAAATTTGATCTTTTTGTGTTACAGGGACACCCGCACTTAATCCAATTTTAAGCTGGGCTTCAGCCTTATGTGTTTTATCTGAAACTTTTTTGTATTCTTCATGGATTTCCGTTGCACATAATATCGCATTCGTAACGGAATCAAATGAAGTCAAAACATAGCCTGACTTTTGCTGAACAAGCCTACCATTAAATTTGGCTATTGAATTAACTATTAATTTATTATAACTCTGAACAAATGAGCTAAACTTGTTGGAACCTTTATTTTTTAAGGATACCCATTTTATTCCAATAACCATTATTGTTCTAAAGGCAGGATCATTAATTATATTCAATTCTGTGTTTTGTGATTTTAAAGGATCTTCGATTCGCCCTAAAAACGACTCAACAATGTCAGAATTCACTTCGATAATCATATTCGGAACATCTCCATGGGCATGATCATGCATTTTTATTAATGCATCTTTATTTGGTGCTTCAACCAAACAAAAGGCTGTTTTTCTTTTGCCATCAAACCAATAGGTCAGTCCTCTACATCCAAATTTGTCCTGAATTTTTAAATCTTCCTGATGGAGTTGGGCAACAATTTCGGCGGTAGCATCCTCAGAAAGATAATGACGATCCATGTAAATTGGCATAATAGGTTCTTTAGTGTTTTATTCAACATTTATGCAGATTGGTGATTTCACTGAAATTTGTATTCTAGATTTGGAATCAATCAAACTGGATGAAATCGCTGCATTCTAAATAGATCAGTTTACTAAGTTAATAAAACTCATGGAATATTGGTACTTTTTCCCAATCCCTATCAAACTGGAGATCAACCGACTTTTAAAAAAACATGCAGGATCGTAGATTATATAATTTAAAAAATAAGAGGCCGCCTTTTGAGACAGCCCCTTTAATCCATTTTTATTTCTCGATGATCTTAAACAACCAGGTTTACAATCTTCTTTGGCACCACGATTACTTTTTTTGGTTGCTTCCCTTCCAACCATTTCAAAACCGTCTCATTTTTCAATGTCTCCAATTCTATTTCTTTTGGTTGCTTATCCAATGAAAACATGATCTTGGTGCGCAATTTTCCATTAATCATAATGGGATATTCATACTCATCTTCCTGGATGAAGGCAGCATTAAACACAGGATAAGGTGCGTTAATAATGCTTTGTTCATGACCTAGAGACTGCCACAATTCTTCAGAAATATGTGGCGCAAAAGGAGATAATACGACAAGCAGGTTTTCTAAAATACTTTTTTTATGGCATTTCAATTGATTTAATGCATTTACACAAATCATAAACTCACTTACCGAAGTATTGAATGACAAACTTTCGATATCCTGCTCTACTTTTTGAATTGTTTTATGCAATGCTTTGTATTCTTCTGCTCTTGGCTTTTCATCCTTTACAAGGAAATTGCCCTCATAATCAAAAAATAATCCCCATAACTTTCTCAAAAATTTGGCAACACCATCGATCCCATGGGTATTCCATGGTTTTGAAAGTTCGATCGGGCCGAGAAACATCTCATACATCCTTAAACAATCGGCACCATACTTTTCTATCATAGCATCCGGTGTCACGGTGTTGTATTTTGATTTGGACATCTTTTCTACTACAAAGCCACACTTGAAATCCCCATCTTCTAAAATGAATTTGGCTTCGGCATATTCGGCTCTCCAGTTTTTAAATGCATCGATATCCAGCTTGTCATTATACACCATGTTCACATCAGCATACAATTCGATGGTGTCGTACTGATCTTTCAGTCCTAATGAGACAAAAGTATTTTCAGTTTTCAGTTTATAGACTGTATTTGACCTCCCCTGTATCATGCCCTGGTTTACCAGTTTCTGAAAAGGTTCTTCATGGAAAATAAACCCCCGGTCAAATAAAAACATATTCCAGAAACGTGAATAAAGCAAATGTCCAGTGGCATGTTCCGTGCCGCCGATGTATAAATCGACAGAATTCCAATATTTTACGACTTCAGAACCAACAAATGCTTTTTCATTTGTTGCATCCATATATCGCAAAAAATACCAACTCGATCCTGCCCAACCAGGCATAGTGGTTAACTCATAATTATATTTTCCTTTGTACACCCAATCTTTTGCTCTGCCCAATGGAGGTTCACCAGACTCTGTTGGCAAATATTCATCTACAGGAGGGAGTTCAAGTGGAAGTTCATCCTCAGGGATAAGATGCGGAACACCATCTTCGGTAAAATATACAGGTACTGGTTCGCCCCAATAGCGTTGCCTGCTGAATACGGCATCACGAATTCGATAATTGATCTTTGCTTTTCCAAAACCTTCTTTTTCCGCATGTTCAATTGTTGCCAGTACAGCATCCTTGGATTCCATGCCTGTTATGAAGCCGGAATTGATCATTTTCCCATATTTAATTTCGGTTGGATCCTCCAGATCTTCCGTACCGCCAATTACTTTTTTTACCGGTAATCCATAGTATGTCGCAAACCTGAAATCGCGATCATCTGATGAAGGCACAGCCATGACAACACCAGTACCATAACCAGCCAGAACGTAGTCGGCTACCCATAATTGCACTTTTTCTTTAGTGAAAGGGTTAATAACATATGACCCTGTGAAAACACCTGAAACCGTTTTTACCTCAGACATCCGCTCTCTTTCGGAACGGTTAATCGCTTTTTGTACGTAAGCATCAACTTCTTCTTTGTGAGTTGAGGTTGTCAGTTCATCAATGAGCTCATGTTCTGGCGCGAGAACCATATAGGTAACGCCAAAAATGGTATCTGGCCTGGTAGTAAAACAGGTAAGCGTGATATTTTTATCAGCAACTTTGAAATCCAGTTCACAACCATAAGACTTGCCAATCCAGTTAGTCTGCATGTCTTTCATGGATTCTGACCAGTTTAATTTCTCAAGATTGCCAGCCAGTCTGTCGGCATAGGCTGTAATCCGCATCATCCATTGTCGCATCTTTTTGCGCTCTACTGGATAACCCCCTCGCTCAGAAAAACCATCCTTTACTTCATCATTTGCCAGTACCGTTCCCAATTCAGGACACCAGTTTACTAAAGCATCTGCAGGGTACGTAAGTCTATATTTCAGAAGAACAAGCGCCTTCTTTTCTTCAGTCAATCCATTCCATTGGATTGCATCAAAGATTGACGTATCTTCATCACATATCGCCTTTACATTCTTATTTCCCTCTTTCTCAAATACTGCCATCAGATTTTCAATCGGCTCTGCTTTGTTTGAGACATTATTATAAAAGCTATTGTATAATTGAGAAAATATCCATTGTGTCCATTTATAGTATTTCGGATCACACGTTTGCACTTCCTTGTCCCAATCATAGGATAGGCCAATCCCCTTCAGTTGATCTTTATATCGTTTTATATTCTGTTCAGTAGTAATTGCGGGATGCTGGCCCGTTTGAATAGCGTATTGTTCTGCTGGTAGCCCAAATGCATCAAAACCCATAGGGTGCAATACGTTAAATCCTTTGTTTCTCTTGAATCGGGATACAATATCTGAACCTATATACCCAAGTGGATGACCAACATGCAAACCTGCCCCAGATGGATAAGGAAACATATCCAATACATAAAATTTAGGTTTCTCCGGGTTAACTTCAGCTTTAAATATTTTATTTTCAGCCCAATAATGCTGCCACTTTTGCTCGATCTCCTTGTGATTGTATTCCGCCATTTTTCTACTTTATCTAGTCCTTTTCGGGCTGCAAAAATAAGGAAATAGGATGTCCTTTGAAAAGAAAAGCACAATTGTTGGCACAGGCTCAGTTAATAATTAATTTTGCCTCATTATTTTTTAAATAAATGATAACAAAATATAGTTCCAAAAAAGAAAAAATATGCGTTGTCGGTCTCGGATATGTGGGGCTGCCTGTCGCACTGGAATTTGCCCGAAAATTTAAAGTAGTTGGATTCGACATCAATGCAAAGCGTGTTGCAATGATGCAAAAGGGCATCGATCCAAGCAATGAATTGGACAGCCAGGAATTTGAAGGTTGTGACATACAGTTTACTGCGAAACCGGAAGAGATCAAATCTTGTACTTTTTACATTGTTGCAGTACCGACGCCAATCAATGAACACAAGAATCCTGATCTGAAGCCATTACTTAGTGCATGCAAAATTGTTGGAAGTGTATTGAAAAAAGGTGATGTGGTTGTTTTTGAATCGACAGTCTATCCTGGCTGTACTGAAGAAGATTGCGTCCCTGTTTTAGAAAAGGAATCAGGGTTGAAATTTGAAAAGGATTTTGCCGTCGGTTATTCACCAGAACGTATTAATCCAGGAGATAAGCTTCATACACTAACAAAAATAACAAAGGTGGTTAGTGGAAGCGATGAAGATACATTAAAATTAGTTTCAGCTTTATATGGATCAATTGTAGTCGCTGGAGTACATGAAGCGAGTTCCATTAAGGTCGCAGAAGCAAGCAAGATCATAGAAAATACCCAACGGGATCTCAACATTGCCTTGATGAATGAGCTATCACTCATTTTTAAAAAAATGGATATCAATACTTTTGAAGTGCTTGAAGCATCTGGGACAAAGTGGAATTTCCTAAAATTCTCACCCGGCCTTGTTGGCGGGCATTGCATTGGAGTTGACCCGTATTATCTAACTCACAAAGCAATGGAATTGGGGTATTTTGCAAAAGTGATTACAGCAGGAAGAACTATAAATGATGCAGTGCATGCTCAGATTGCCAAGGAAATTGTACAATACCTCATTGAAAAGGACAAATCACTGAAACAAACCAAAGTGCTTGTCATGGGCGTAACCTTCAAAGAAAATGTAAGTGACATCCGAAACTCCAAGGTCCCGGAACTCATCAAGGAATTACAGGAATTTAGTATAAACATAGATGCTATTGACCCCTATGCTGATCCAGAGGAATTTGAGCATGAGTATGGAATAAAATTAAAATCTACACCTGGACAAAACTACGATGCGGTAGTTCTGGCTGTAAATCACAAGGAATATTTAACTTGCGATTCGGCTTATTTCAAAAGTCTGATGGGAAATACCGGTCTTCTTTATGATGTAAAAGGAGTTTTCCACAAAAAAATAAACGATTTAGCATACTTAAGTCTATAAATCCATTGATTGAAAAACTAAAATCCTTTGTTAAACAAAATATTGAGCTTATCCGATTTCTTGGATCGGCCTTTTTACTTTTGCTAATCTGGGTCCTGGGTTCGGCATTTTTTCCATCCACTATTGCGGATATGCATTATTTCATCATTCGACCGCAAGCGGATATTAGTGCCTTTTTTCTGAGGCTTTTTGGTTACGAACTATTACAGGACTACATGGTCAATGGATGTGAGGCCCGTTTGGTCTTTTCTGGAAGTGGTAGCATTTGTATCGGTTCGGGTTGTAGTGGACTGGAGCTTTTTCTGCTGTTCTTTGGCTTTATAATGTTGATGCGAGGCCGGTTAAAAGATAAACTTTGGTTTGTTCCGTTGGGTTTTATAGGGATTTTGGTGCTGAATATTATCCGGATTATTGCCCTTTCGATGATTTATTATCACCATCCTGAATACCTGGAATTTAACCATAAATACACATTCGTGATTATTGTCTACGGAGCAATTTTTGGTTTATGGGTTTTATGGGTTAATAAATTCGCCAACAGGAAAGATGCTTAACTCTTGAAAAAATACCTATTCATTATCCCGTTGCTGTTTATTTTGGGGCTGGCTTATAGCCGGTACACCTATATGCTCAATCCAAATTTTGAAGGCGACCCGATCTTAATCAAAATAATGCAAAATAATAGTCTGGGACTTCAACGCGTTGAAGCTAATTCGGTGATCAATATGAAGTCAATCATTTATTTTTGGGTATTGTTTTTCCTTGGCAATGTAATTTTCTTTCAGGTCCTTTTTCATTCGAAAGAAAAAACAAAAATTATAATGGCACTTTATCTCTTGATAAGTTTATTCAGCGTAGGTTTTTTTGCAATCGATACTTTCTGGTTTAAATCTGCAACCTTTTTTAGCCTGGCTTCAACCCTCAAAAATTTTCTGCTCACCCCGATGTTCACTGCAATCGGATATTTGATGATAAACTATTTCAATTGGTTTGGCAAACCATCCTAAGTTTATGGATTTTTGGGCTTTTTCCATTTTATGGTTACGACCGCGCTGGGATCCGATTCATTGAAGGAGCTATTCAAGGCACTAATGGCATAAGTGTATTTTCTGAATCTCCTTACACCTTTATCTTCAAAAAAATTGCTGGTTTTTCCATGGATTGAAATAATATTTGCAGGATCGGTAACGTCTCCCAAACCTTTCCCCTTGAATCGATATACTATATAATATTTTCCTGAGCTGTTGGTTTCCCATTCCAGCAAACATCCCGATCTCGTATTTTTTACATCCAGGAGTGGTGGTTTTTGCGGTGTTCGATTTTCCAGCCAATCCATCGTCGGCACCAACGCGGGATACTCAAAATACTGCTCCCTCAGAATATCCGTAACACCGAGTGGATTATTTAGCATGGGTTTTGAACTGTAAAAACAGCTCCCCTGGATATTTGGTAAAGATCGGTTCAGTTTTACTTGTTCAGGAATTTCCAATGGATTTTGCCACGCTTCCGTCTTCGATTCTCCATCCACCCGATACAGTCCCAATCCAATATATACCTGAACACCATACGCATTATCATTCCACCATTTTGCCAATGTTTCATAATCTGCCAGATCAAATCCGCGATGCCAATAAATCTGAGGGATTACATAGTCAATCCATTTTTCTCTTTGCCATTTCAACACATCGGCAAACAAATCATCGTAATTGGTCTGCCCGGCTTTGGTCGCTGAACCTGCTGGATCAATTGATGCGTTTCTCCATACGCCAAATGGACTAATTCCAAATTTTACTCTTGGATTCGTCGATTTGATGGTTTCATTGAGCTTTTCTACTATAGCATTCACGTTGTCCCTTCGCCAATAATCCTTCAAGTCACTGGAATAGGATGACCCATACTTTTCAAAGGAGAGGCTGTCCGGAAATTCCACACCGGCTATCCTATAAGGATAAAAATAATCATCCATGTGGATCGCATCGACATCGTATCTGGAAACAATATCCTTTACCACATTTGAAATATGCTCCTGTACAGCAGGAATACCTGGATCAAAATAGATCTTATTTCCATACTGAAGGAACCAATCAGGATGCTTATAGACTAAAAGTGATGTATCGGCACCCAACAGCAACAAAAGATTCATTTGTTCCTTCTCGGTCAACACGCCGTTAACATTTGAAGTATCACTATTTACCATATTTTGCATCAAGATTTTAAGCGAATCAAGGTGAATGTGATTTTCACTATGGTAAAATTTATTCGCATCAAAAATAGCCCGGTATGGGTTGAGCCAGGCATGAAATTCCATCCCCCGCTCATGCGCCTCCTCTACCATAAAGGTTAGCGGATCATATTCCGGATCAGGGTGTTGCCCTTGTACTCCGGTGAGCCATTCCGACCATGGCTCCAACGAGGACTTGTAAAATGCATCTGCGCTGGGTCGTATCTGGACGATCACCGCATTGATACCATTTTTCTGATGTTGATTAAGTATGCTTCTGAACTCTTCACGCTGTCGCTCAGTGGAAATATCGGATCTTGATGGCCAGTCAATATTGGCAACTGAAGCCATCCAAACACCTCTAAATTCACGTTTTAATGCTTTTTGGGCAGTCGAAATTCCTATAAAAAACAACAGAAAAAAGACAATTGATAATAGCTTCTTCGTCATACTACTTTAAAATTTATCTTTTTAGTTAGCCTGCTCACTTTCCTTGCTCATGGAATATGGCGCATTGTTCAGATCTGAAGCCCATAGCGTATTTGGTTTATTCCCCATTTCAAAAATCAGGGATCCGCCATTCATGATTTCATCATGCCCGATCCATGGGCGATCCAGTGTTTTTGCATTCAAGGTTGCACTTTGAATGTAAAAATGATCGAATCCATTATTATTTGCTTTTACTTCAAATGTATTCCCATTTTCCAGATGCAACGTAATCTTATCAAAAAGTGGTGATCCGATCACATATTCGGGTTGACCTGGACACACGGGATAAAAACCCATGGCAGAAAATACATACCAGGCTGATGTCTGACCATTGTCTTCGTCACCGCACAAACCATCGGGGTTAGGCGTATAAAGTTTATCCATAACTGTACGAACCCATTTTTGCGCTTTCCATGGAGCACCTACATAATTGTAAAGATAAATCCCATGTTGCATCGGTTGGTTGCCATGTGCATACTGACCCATATTGGCAATGACCATTTCTGTAATTTCATGGATTTGAAAACCATAATAACTATCATCAAAAAGTGGAGCTGTTTCAAATAACTCATCCAACTTAGCTTCCATATTTTTAGGGCCTCCCATCAAACTGGCGAGTCCGGCAGGATCCTGAAAAACCGACCAGGTATAATGCCATGAATTGCCTTCGGTAAATGCATCCCCCCATTTGAATTCACTGAACGGTTCCTGCCAACTTCCATCTTCCATTTTCCCCCTCATAAAATTGATGGACTTGTCAAATACATTTTTATAATTGTTTGCCCGATCATGGAATTTTGACAATTCTTCAGCTGGCTTGTCCAGTGACTTAGCCAACTTCCAGATGGTGAAATCATCATAGGCATATTCCAACGTTCTTGCTACATTTTCCCTAATACCGACATCATACGGGATATATCCCAATTTATTGTAATACTCAGCACCCATCCGGCCTACACTTCCAAGCGGACCTACGCTTTCTGTATTTTTCAATATGCCTTCATAAAGAACATCGATATCGTATCCACGAATTCCCTTCAAATAAGAGTCGGCAATCAACGAAGCAGAATTTGACCCTATCATGCAGTCACGATGACCAGGGCTAGCCCATTCTGGTAGCCAACCACTTTCCTTATAGGTATTTACCAAACCTTGCATAATATTGGAATTCAGCTCCCGGTGCATGATCGTCAGAAATGGAAAAGCCGCCCTGAATGTATCCCAAAAGCCATTGTCTGTAAACATGTATCCGGGAAGTACCTCGCCGTTGTATGGACTATAATGAACGATTTCATTTTTCTCATTGTACTCATAAAATTTCCTGGGGAAAAGCATGGTGTGATACAAAGCCGTATAAAACGTCTTCTGCTGATCTGTTGTGCCTCCTTCTATTTCAATTTTGCCCAACTCATTATTCCAGGTATTCCTGGCTTTAGATAATGTTTCGTCAAAAGAATCGCTACCTATTTCATTATTCAGGTTCAAAGCGGCCTGATCGTGGCTGATAAATGAAGACGCTACTTTTATGTTGACCTGCTCTCCTTTGGTTGTTTTGAATTTTAATATGGCGCCAACATGTTCTCCTTCATTTTGCAGTTCACCCGTAAAAACATTCTCTCCATTCCATGAACCAAAGGGCACAAAATCTTTATCAAAAGTCAGGACAAAGTAGTTTTTAAAATCGAAAGGCACACCACCGGAATTATTTTTGCAATAGCCGATCACCTTGCGCTCTTCTGGTATAATTTTTACCATCGATCCTTCATTGAAACCATCTATTAGCAGAAACGATTCCTCGGATTCGGGATAAGTAATCCGAAATTGTGCTGCCCGCTCTGTTGGGGTGATTTCAACTTTGGTGTCGTAATCCCCAAGATAAGCACTATAATAATGCGGCTTACTGATTTCAATTTTATGAGAAAACCATGAAGCGCGTTCATCTTCATCGACTTTCAAATCGCCTACGACGGGCATAATGGAAAAAGCGCCGTAATCATTGATCCATGGACTTGGTTGATGTGTTTGCTTAAATCCCCTGATTTTATTGGCCTCATAAGTATAAGCCCATCCATCACCCATTTTTCCTGTTTGGGGCGTCCAGAAGTTCATCCCCCATGGCAAGGCAATTGCAGGATAGGTATTGCCATTGGAAAGAGCATGCGATGAGGCAGTACCTACCAGCGGATTGACCAATTCTACCAGGCTAGAATTTTTACTACCGGATAGATTCTCCTCGATCGGTTTTGTATCAATCGAACAAGAGAAAAGCAATATCAATGAAAAAAAGTATCCTATTTTCATGAAGTAATTATTGAAGTGTAAAGCTCAAAATTTTTTAAATACTTATAAACCATTTGTTTGACAGTAAGACGACTCTGCAAGGCCGGATTACTGAAAAAATTCATGTACAGGACAAAACTGCAAAATTTACAGATTAAAGAGGAAAATTATTTTTAAAATTGTTTTTGAAAATTAAACTTGGCAATATAAATCGATCAGCACCAATGACGTTGATTTGTTTGTTGGCAAGTCGAAGCGAGAATAGAAAAAATATAAATCGGAAATTACTGATGTTGACAAGAAATTTGACGAAAGGATGCATATGGATTTTAGGAGTGATTATTCCCACTTTATCTGTTGGGCAGGCCAATACCACACTATTTTCCAAATTAGATCCTCAATACTCAAATGTCTATTTTAATAATAAGCTAACCGACACCAAAGAGGCCAATATTATGGTTTATTCCAATTTTTATGGAGGTGCCGGTGTCGGGATTGGGGATATCAATAATGATGGATTACAGGATATTTATTTTGCTGGCAACCAGGTTGGAGACAAATTGTATCTGAACAAAGGAAAATTGGTTTTTGAAGATATCACGGAAAAAGCAGGAATAATTGATAATGGGGGATGGTCATCCGGGGTGCTTTTTGGAGACGTAAATGGTGATGGATTACAGGATATTTATGTGACAAGGGAATTATACGATGATAATCCTGAATTGAGAAAAAATAAACTTTATATCAATAATGGTGACAACACCTTCTCGGAACAATCTGCCCAATATGGATTAGATGATAGTGAGCGCACAAGGCATGCTACATTTATTGATTTTGACAAAGACGGAGATCTGGATGTTTTTTTATTGAACCAACCTCCTAACCCTGGTAATTATTCTCCTTACCACCAGGCTCAATTGCTCCTGCCTGAATACAGTCCACGATTGATGGAAAACCAGGGAACCACCTTCGTAGATGTAACTGAAAAATCGGGAATGCTGGTGCCGTGTTTTCCAAACAGCGTCACAGCCAGCGACCTGAACAATGATGGCTGGACCGATTTGTACATTGCCAATGACTACTGGGTCAGGGATTTTATTTATATGAATAATGGCGATGGCACATTTACCGATAGAACCTTTGAAATGACCCGTCACATTTCTTTTAGCAGCATGGGTATCGATGCAGGCGACATCAATAATGACGGTTGGTTGGACGTATTCGTTTTGGATATGGTTGCTGAAGATAATTATCGCCGAAAAAGCAACATGAGTGGTATGCCAAAAAATGCCTTTATGAAAGTGGTTAAGGAAAAAGGGCATAACCAATATATGTTCAACATGCTCCATCTGAATAACGGAGAAGGACTATTCAGCGATATCGCCCAATTATGCAACGTGGGCGCTACAGATTGGAGCTGGTCTGTGCTGTTGGCAGATTTTGACAATGACGGCTTGAAAGACATCAGCATCGTAAACGGACTGATGCGCGATATCCGTGACAATGATGCTGCCCGTGAATTTCCTAAATATATAGAATCTTCCGTTCAGGAATTTGTCCGCAAAAATCCTGATGCTGGTGATGTATCGCTTTGGGATGTTGTTGACTTTGAAGAAGCAATGAATATCTCACCTTCCGTAAAACTGCAAAATTATGCATTTAAAAATACTGGAAATTTTACCTTTGAAAAGGTAAGTAATGAATGGGGACTTGTTGAAAATTCCTTTTCCAACGGATCAGCCTATGCAGACCTGGATAACGATGGAGACCTGGAATTAGTGGTTAACAACATCAATGATATTGCTTTTATTTATGAAAATAATGCCGAAAAAAGACCTGACAACCATTTTCTTCGAATTATCCCAATAGTAGATGAAAAAGGCAAAACAGTGCTAAATACAAAAGTCTGGATTGAAACAGATGGAGAAAAACAATATGATGAAATCACCAGCGTGAGAGGGATGTACTCCACGAGTGAACACATCGCGCATTTTGGTTTGGGAGAAAAAGATAAAGTGGATAAAGTGGTGGTAGAATGGCCGGATGGAAAAAGAAACATATTGAAAAATCAAAAAACCAACCGCATTATTGAAGTAAAATATAGCGATGCACAATTCGAAAAAATCGTCGAAAGTCCATTGAAAAACCCGCAGTTCGTCAATGCCACCAACCAAATCGGATTGGTGATAAAACACAATGAAAATGTATTTGATGACTTTGAAAAGCAATTGATGCTACCGCATAAATTTTCTGATCGAGGCCCCGGCTTTGCCATTGGCGATGTAAATGGCGATGGATTGGATGACATTTTTATGGGTGGATCTGCTGGAATAGAAGGTAGGCTTTTCAATCAAAATCCAGATGGCTCATTTGGTGTTTTACCCTTTCCGGATTTGAAAAATGATAAGAATTCTGAAGATATTGATGCCTTATTCTTTGATGTCGAAGGAGATGGCGATCTTGATCTGTACGTGGTAAGCGGTGGAAATGAATACCGGGCTGGTTCCAATGCATATCAGGATAGATTGTACCTCAACGATGGTAAAGCTACCTTTACCAAATCAGAATCAAGCCTTCCCAAACTAACGTTCAGTGGATCAAAGGTCGTTCCGGCAGATTACGACCAGGATGGAGATATTGATTTGTTTATCGGTGGAATGCACACTCCCTGGGAATATCCCACGCCAACCACAAGTACTTTACTGAGAAATGACGCAGGAAAATTCACGGATGTCACCGGGAAAATCGCAAGTGACCTCCAAAAAATCGGGATGGTCAATGATGCAGCATGGGTGGATTACGATGGTGATGGAATGCTGGACCTGGTCATAGTTGGGGAATGGATGCCTCTGACCATTTTTAAAAATATTGATGGTAAATTTAAAAATAGCACAAAGGAACTTGGCCTGGAAAATACAACAGGATGGTGGTTTGGTATCGATGTTGCTGACATGGATAAGGATGGAGATATGGATTTTATTCTTGGAAATCTTGGTTTGAATTACGAATACAAAGCTTCCGAAGAAAAACCCGTTCATGTATTTTATTACGATTTTGATAACAACGGTTCAGGTGATCTGGTGTTGGCACAATATGAAGGTGATAAATTAATCCCAATTCGAGAGCGAAAAAGATCGGTGGAACAGGTTCCACTACTGGAAGAAAAAATAAATACATTCGATGCTTTTGCCAAGGCTGATGTGTATGAGATTTATGGCAATGATAACCTCCGGAATGCGTTGCATTATGAAGCAAAAACCTTTGCCAGTGTGTATGCTGAAAATCTCGGAAACGGAAAATTTGAATTCCATCAACTTCCTATCGAAGCCCAGTTTTCACCGATAAATGATATGATCATAGACGACTTCAACAATGATGGAAATTTGGATATTTTTGCCGCTGGAAATCTTTACGGTACGGAGGTAGAAACAGTACGGGCAGATGCTGGAATTGGCCTTTTATTGGCTGGCGATGGCAAAGGGAATTTTACTTTCGTAAATCATGAAGAAAGCGGGATTCTCCTACCTTATGATGTGAAAAGACTTAAACCGTTCCATTATCAGCAAAGTAAAATCATTATCGCCGGATGCAACAATGACTTTTACCAGTTTTTTAAAAAAAATGAATAATAAAATTCATTCCTGCTATATCGTGGTTTCTGAATAATTCCACCATAAAGATTAGGAAGTATTTTAGTAACTTCATCCTTATTTTATATGACTAATGCATGAGACTATTCTATACCAGTTTATATTCTTTTTTCATTATTATCCTCCTTTTTTTCTGTACGAATGAAAAGCAATCGGATAATCATAACGCCGAATCGTCAACTCAGAATAAAACTCAGGATTTAAATGTTGAGTCTGCAAAAATTTCAGCCAAATCACTCGGCCTGGCCTATCTGGAAGAAAATGATCTGGACAATGCAGAAATTCAATTTAAGAAGTTGATTGAATTATCACCGGAGGATGCATTGGGTTATGCCAACCTTGGTGTAGTTTATCTGAGACAAAACAAAATTGATGAAGCTGAAAAGAATTTATCAAAAGCCGTCAAGCTATCTCCTGATGATCCGGATATCCGATTGAATCTCGCAAAGGTGTATGAATTGAAAAACAATAACGAGGCCTCCCTAAAAGAGCTTAAAAAGAATGAGGAGATTGCCCCGGATCATGTGAAAACATTATACCGCATTGCGGAACAATTTGAAGGATCATCAGACAAAAATTCCCTGGCTCAATGGGAAAACTATATGCAGAAGATCGTAGATAAATCTCCTGAAAATATCGTTGCCAGGCTTTACTTGGTGGAAGCCTTCTTACAAAATAATAAAGACGATCAGGCTCTAAAAAATCTTGAAGAAGCCCAACAAATCTATCCGGCTTTTCCAAGTGAAGCACAGCAGTATTTTGATCAGGCAATCGAAGCATTGCATAAAAAAAATACTGAAGAAGCACGAACAGCTATTCTCATTTTTCATAATTTCCTAAAACTTACTCCAGAATACCAGGGAGGAATCCGGGAATTGAAGGGTTCTCAGGGTTCGGCAACCGGAATGCCCGTAATATCCATGAATCAAAATTCTTCCGCTTCTTTGCAGGAAGGAGAATCCATTCTCGACATTATTAAATTTAGTGATGCAACCAAAGGGGCTGGACTGGACTTTTTTGAGAAAGGTAAGTTAAAAGCTGATTCACATTATTATTCCAATATTGCTGTCGGGGACATGGACGGAGATGGTGATCAGGATATATACTTTTCGGGTTATGAAATCTCTAACAATAATTCCTTTAAATTTTTGCTTTCGAGCGATTTTGGGAGGTTTAGTGATATTGCACTCTCCGCAGGCATAAAACATGCTGGAAAAGACAATTCATCCCGATTTATAGATTTCGATAATGATGGCTTTCTCGACCTTTTTATTTGTAATAACAACTCAAATATTCTTTATAAAAATGTGAGTCAAGGAGTATTTGGTGATGTTACGGCATCTTCAAATTTGAATGGTAATGGATTTAAATCCCTATTCCTGGATCTGGATCATGAAGGTGATTTAGACTTAATAATTGCCAGGGATGGCGAAAACAAAAGTTTTAGAAATAACGGAGATGGAACGTTTTTAGAAACAAATGTGATTTCTGAAATCGATAAAACTCCTTATAATACACGTGATCTGGCATTTGGTGATTTTGACAATGATGGGGATATCGATCTCATTCTTGCAAATGAAGATGAACCGGTACAATTATTATCTAATATGCGCCAGGGTAAATTTTTTGACAATACAAAAAAAAGCGGAATAGCCATTGACAAAGGGAGCGAGAAAATTGATGTTGTGGATTACGATAATGATGGCAACCTGGACATTCTGATTTCATCAAAAGCAAAAGGAATTAATCTATTTCATAATAAAGGAGATGGGACATTTGAAGATTCTCCATATAACGAATCGATAAATCGTGCGATTACTGGATTGATTTGTTACGATGTTTCATTTTTTGATTTTGACAACGATGGATTTTCTGATATTCTATTAGTAGGTGAGGCAACATCCCCAGACAAACGAGGAATATGTTTATTGCATAATGATGGAAATGGATTTTCTGATGTAACTGATTTACTTCCAGACAATATTTCAAATGGAAGACAAATCGCCCTGGCTGATTACAACCAGGATGGAGATTTGGACATTTTTTTAGTTGAAATGAATGGAGGATTAAAGCTGCTTAGAAATGATGGAGGAAACGCTAATCGACATTTAAAAATTCAATTGGTTGGTTTAAGAACAGGAAGTGGAAAAAATAACTATTTTGGAATAGGAGCAACTGTTGAAGTTAGGGCTGGTGATCTTTATCAGAAGAAATTAATTACCGAACCCGGACTACATTTCGGCCTAGGTCAAAGAGAAAAAGCAGATGTAGTGCGGATTTTGTGGACCAATGGCGTTCCACAAAATATTTTCTCCCCTGGCAGTGATCAGGATTTGATCGAAACCCAGGAACTCAAAGGCAGTTGTCCATTCCTTTATACCTGGAATGGCGAGGAGTTTGTGTTTGTAAAAGACATGATGTGGCGTAGTGCACTGGGTATGCCTCTCGGTATCATGGGAGGTAAAGCGGCCT